>NZ_JABUZD010000161.1:0-803 GCF_014897875.1 Halomonas sp. 3A7M | reverse complement strand
CGGTACCGCGTTAGCGTGGCGAACCCTAACCAGTTGGTGGTGGTTATTTCCCAGTCCGGTGAAACAGCGGATACGTTGGCTGCGTTACAGCACGCGAAATCTATGGGGCATGCCCATACGCTGGCGATTTGTAACGTGCCTGAATCTGCCATTGTGCGTGAAACCCTGCTGCGCTTTATTACCCGTGCTGGGCCGGAAATTGGCGTGGCGTCTACCAAAGCGTTTACCACTCAGCTGAGCGCGCTATTTTTGCTGACGCTGTTGTTAGCCAAAGCAAAACAGCGGTTAGCTGACACTGATGAAAAAACTTATTTAGATGAACTACGCCACTTACCCATTGCGGTTGAAAAAGTGCTGGCGTTAGAGCCAAGCATTAAGGCGTGGGCGCAGCAATTTGCCAATAAGCAGCATGCCTTGTTCTTAGGCCGTGGCCGCCATTTCCCCATTGCGTTGGAAGGTGCGCTGAAGCTAAAAGAAATCTCCTATATTCATGCAGAAGCCTACCCCGCAGGGGAGCTAAAGCATGGGCCGTTAGCGCTGGTGGATGCGGATATGCCGGTGGTAGTAGTGGCCCCTAATGATGAGCTGCTCGAAAAGCTCAAAGCCAATATGCAGGAAGTCAGCGCCCGTGGCGGCCAGCTGTATGTGTTTGCCGATGGTGACAGTGCCGTGAAACCGAGTGATGGTGTGAATGTACTCGTGATGCCAGAGCACTATGGTTTGCTGTCGCCCGTCTTACACGTGGTAGCGCTACAGTTACTTTCTTACCACGTGGCGCTGGTGAAAGGCACCGATGTGGATAA
>NZ_JABUZD010000160.1:0-1318 GCF_014897875.1 Halomonas sp. 3A7M | reverse complement strand
ACGCCCCGGCGACGACGGCCAGGAAGACGAACCCGGCAATGATGAGCCACCCCGTCAGCGAGGCGGTGATGTCGCCGCCGGCGAGTTTGAACACGGCGATGACGACATCGGTGATCACAATGACAGGGAGCGCGACGGCGCCAATCCGAAACAGTCGCCGCAGGGTCACAGGCAAGACCAGGCGCCCGGAGAGGATGCGCAGTGCCGCGACGGCGATCGCGCCAAGAAAGGCGTTCACAGCGATGGTCTGGAAAATCGCCGCATCGCTGCCGAAGTCATGATCTGGGCCCACGAGTACCTGACCGGTGACGACAGGCGCGAGCACGGCGATCGCTGTCGCCCAGAGTGAGATGAGCAGCCCCGTCCAGCGTTCCGCGAAGAACGAGACGAAGAAGACGATCAACGCCGCCAGGAAGCAGATCGTCCATGCCTTCGGGGCATAGCTCGCTTCCCAGAGAAACGGCAGAGCGCCGGGCGTCGCCAACCGCTCTAACGGCGTGCCGTTGGAGTCCAGTGCCTCGAAGACCACTAGAGCTCCGGCAAACAAACCCCACGCCCCGGAGGCGACCCGGAGCACGGAGATCTCGAAGCTGTCCGAGAGATACCGTGCCCGGCGGGCGGGCGCATCACGCAAGAACAGCACGTGTACCAGGGCACCGCTGGTCACCAGGGTGGCCAGGTGAGCGCCCGACAACAGCACGGTGGTGACAACGGCGACATCGACACCCGGGTAACCGACAAAGAGTCGCTCATAGGGTGCGTCGCCGAGTACGACGGCAACGGCGACCGGGAAGACCACAAGAACCGCGACGGCCACCGTGACAAGAACCGCAGCTACCGCGGCCAATGGCTTGCGGACGCGAGGGTCGGTGGCAGGTACGGGAGTTGCGGTGGAAGCGTGGGGGGCGCCGGTGTCAGACATTCGTGGCGGCGGGCCAGGTCCGCACGGTGTAGCCAGCGTCCTCTACGGCTGACTCCACCGCTACCCGTTCGAAGGGCGTCTCGTGGGTCACCTGGACACGACCGGAATCTGCGTCGACCTGGACATCAACGATGCCCGGAAGGGCCGACAGCTCTGCGGTGACGGCACGTTCGCAGTGCTCGCAGGTCATCCCGTTCACCTGGAACTCGAACTCGGCCATGACCACTCCTCTTGACGCCGAACAACTCCCCCTAACTCTACATCGTGTCGTAGACGGGGGTCGTCGGTGTAAGCGAAATCAGGCGTGTGCGAGGGCTGCGGCGCGGCTCTTCTTCGGTGTCTTCCACCGGCGGAGGGTGAGCCGGTCGGCGCGAAGCTCCAGTCCCGGGTCGGCTG
>NZ_JABUZD010000016.1:0-545 GCF_014897875.1 Halomonas sp. 3A7M | reverse complement strand
ATTTTAGCGGGGTGGCAGAACGTCGCGGAATGGACGCTTACCAGCTGCCCACGAGGCGGTGCTTCAAAATGCACATTAGGTTGATCAAGACGCCCCGACACCACTTGCATGGGGTGATCGCCACGCAGCTCGCCTACACGTACACTGCCAAGCACGCTGGAGCCTTGCACAAACAGCATGGATTGCCAGAGACACAACTGTTGGCGGGAAAGCGGTTCATCCAACTGATGCGTGGATTGCAGCAATAGCTCAACCAGCGCCTCAGATTCCGGTGTTGTTCTGGCAGAGACACCAGCCTGTTCTAAACCCAACTGGCGAGCCACGGAAGACCTCACGGAACCAACGCCCAGAAGCTCACCTTCGATTTCACTGGTACGAATCGCATTCTGGATCAGCGCATCCATCTCCACATCCAGATCGGCTTGGCCGTGGACAGCCTCGGTTTTACCTACCACGCGCCCCTGCAGAAGTCGCACGGCATCCAACGTAGGTCGTAAAGCAGTAAGCGCCGTTAAACCGACCCACTTGCCCTAACCGTATTGAGC
>NZ_JABUZD010000174.1:0-192628 GCF_014897875.1 Halomonas sp. 3A7M | reverse complement strand
CCTGACTCAAACAAACCGGTCTCCGGAATAACCGGGGCGGTTCACAACGATCTAGTATGCTTAGTTTCTTGTCACATGACATGAAAGCTCCTCAGGCAAGAGCGCTAGCATTTCTAGAAGCCCAAAAAGATCCAGCGTCGGCCACGACACAAGCTAATTTCTATAATCATTTGGAACAGTGCCTCACGATGGGGCTTGGGATGATTAATGACTTTATTAACTTAACACGAGTTAAGTCATTTGACTTGAAAAGAGAGTTTGTGCTCTTTGAAGATGTTGTTATGGAGGTGCTCGATCAAGTTTATCCGCTAGCGAAAGTGAAAGATATTAAACTAGTCAGTGAGCTACAAGATGAAGACGGGGCTCCTGTATTGGGCGATAAAGGCTACCTTGCAAGATCGGTATTTAACTTAATTGAAAATGCTGTTAAGTATACACTGTCTGGTGGCGAGGTTAATGTTCTTGTGTGTCGACAAGGTAAGTGGGTTGTGCTGCAGGTTTCTGATACTGGTGTTGGTGTTGAGCCCGAAGAGATTAATAATATTTTTGACGACTTTACGCGCAGCGATAAAGATAGCGTGGCGGAAGGGCATGGCCTCGGACTGGCATTGGTGAAAACGGTAGTCGCTAAGCATGGCGGTGAGATTTACTGTGAAAGTGAATTTGGTAAAGGCAGTCAATTTACCATGAAGCTACCTTCTTGTGAGTTGTGAGTTGTGAGTTGTGAGTTGTCGAAGTGCCAATTGTTAGTTGTTTTTTTGAATGTTGATGATATAAACGACGTTGCCTAGCTCAGGCATCTGTTGTACTTGAAAACGAATATTGACATCTCTTAACTGCATGCCATATTCCCGTTCTAGTTGATCCTGATGGTAGGCGGGTCGTGGGTCTTGGCCTAATACTTGAGTAATGAGCCGCCTTAAGTCACTAGCATCTGCGCGTTGAGCGAGCGCTGTTTCGGCCGCTGAGGAGAATTCTACAGGGTAGAAAGGTGGCGGTGCTGGGGCAAAGCCTGAGCGTGCATTCGGAACGGCTTCAGTCCAAGGCAGGTAAGGTTTGATATCCACTACCGGTGTACCTGTCATTAAATCTGCTCCTTTGAGCAGTAGGCTTACACCATTGTGCGTATCAATACCCACTAGCTCAACAAGTGATAGCCCTAAACGATTAGGCCGATGTGTGCTACGACTCGCGAAGACCCCTATTTTTTTATTGCCACCCAGTCGGGGAGGGCGTACAAGGGGAGCCCACTCTTCGGGACTGCGGTGAAAAATAAAGCTGATCCATAAGTGGCTAAATGCTTCTAGTCCACGAACGCTTAATGGTGTGTTGAAGGGGGGCGTTAATACCAGTGTCGCTTTCGCTGCCGTCGCTAGTCCTGGTTGGCGAGGAATGCCAAACTTATCAGGGTAGTCGCTTTCAATATAACCTATAGGGTTGATGGTAAATGACTCATTTATGGATATATCGTGCATGACACACCTTACGTGTAGATAAAAACGAAGTATAAAGCAGTCAAGCATCGAGTTGGGATGCAATGACCCGTTAAGGTGCGATAATTAAATAGTGGAGTTGTATATATGCTAAGTACTAATGTGACAAGTACTAACGCGACAAGTACTAACGCGAGCCAAACACCTTCTGCGCCCACTCCACGAATTATCTATCGTGAAGGGTTTGCCCGTGATGCAGCTGACCAAGCAGAGGTGTTTTATCACGCTGTGATGCAGGGCGCCGCTTCCCATTATGGTGTAGACGAACGCCGAGCTTGGGCGAGTGCTCTGCCACGCGAGGCAAGCGCCTGGGCGGCCAGACAAACGCTTTATACTACATTGGTCGCCAGCTGTGATGGGCGATGTGTAGGGTTTTTAGAGCTGGATGTTGCGGCCAAACGTATAGAGACACTTTATGTGTGGCCTTCACTGACTGGACGTGGGATCGGTACCACACTGTTGATACACGCTGAACGTATGTTGCTTGAGCAGGGCGTCTCGAGTGTAGAAATTGAAGCAAGTTTAGTGCTTTATGAACGTTTGATTCGCCGAGGTTTTAGCAACCTCGGCGAGCAGTGGGTAGAGCGCAGTGGCGAACTTTTGAAACGCTATCGCTTAGTCAAAAAGCTCAACGCTGTCGAAACCTGAGCACATCAAACGTCGAAGGTGTGGGTAATACGCATTGATAAATCGATCGATTTTAGGTCTTTGGTAAGTGCGCCGCTGGAAATACAGTCAACACCGGTATCGGCAATTGCCTTTAATGTGGCTGCGCCGACATTGCCAGAGGCCTCAAGTGTTGCCCGCCCACCATTTATTTCGACGGCTACATGTAAGTCTTCTAAGGCGAAATTATCGAGCATGATAATGTCTGCCTTTGCGGCGAGTGCTTGATCAAGCTCCTCAAACGTTTCCACCTCTACCTCTACTGGCAGGTCACTTGCCAGTTTACGAGCTTGCTCAACGGCTGCCTGAATACCGCCACAAGCAGTAATATGATTCTCTTTAATTAAGAAGGCATCCCACAATCCAATGCGATGATTATGTCCACCGCCACAGGTGACTGCGTACTTTTGGGCTAGGCGCATTCCAGGCAACGTTTTACGCGTATCGAGTAGACGGACATTAGTGCCTTCAATTAAATCAACGTAATGTCGTGTTGAAGTAGCCGTGGCAGACAATGTTTGCAGCATATTTAGCGCCGCTCGCTCACCGGTCAGTAGGCTGCGAGCAGGCCCTTCTAGCTCTAAAAAACACTGATCTGCTTGAAGAGAGTCTCCGTCTGCTGCCTGCCAACGTAGCGTAACGCGGTTATCTAACCGTCGAAAAATCTCGTCTACCCAGGCAACACCACAAAGTACTGCGGGTTCACGCGTAATGATGCTGGCGGTTGCCCATTGGTTCTCAGGGATTAGCTGCGCTGTAATATCGCCAGGGCCAATGTCCTCAGCTAGTAAGCGGGCTGCGCTAGCGCGTATCTCGTCGGCAAGAGCGTTTTCATAATGCATGGCGGTGCGTTCTCTAGGCGTTATTGGGTGTGTTGGGCATTATAGTGAAAGGGAACGCCAACGTAGAGGAGAGTGTATCTGTTATGAAAAGTACAGCCTTTGAGGGGCAGTGGCCAAGCGCTAGGCAAGTGGCATCACCCAACTGCGATCAGCGCCCCAATAGTGAGGTCTCGCTACTGCTTATTCATGCGATTAGTTTGCCGCCCGGCCAGTTTAGTGGTGATGCCATTGAAGCGCTGTTTACTAACCAGCTAAATTCAGCCGAGCACCCCTTTTTTGCTGAGATTGCACATCTTAGGGTATCGGCTCACTTTCTGATTCGCCGCGATGGCGAGTGCTTACAGTTTGTTGATACAGATCATCGCGCTTGGCATGCCGGGCGCTCATTCTGGTTGGATCCGTATCAAAAGGCGTGGCGAACAGCCTTAAATGACTTTTCAGTGGGTATTGAATTGGAAGGTGACGACGTGACCCCCTTTACCAAAGCGCAATATCAAAGGTTAGTAGCGGTAACTCAGTGGCTAATAGCGCGCTACCCACAGCTGGATAAGTCGCGTATTACCGGTCATGCCCACGTGGCTCCACTGCGTAAAACTGATCCAGGACCAGCCTTTGATTGGGCTTATTATTTTCAGCAGTTAGATGCTTAGCGCCGGGCTAATAAATTCGTCAAAGAACGTTGTAAACTTAATTAAGTGCTTCACTCGTAAGTAAATAAAACGGTAGTTTGGCTACATTTTTGAGCGTTTGGTAGATGCATCTAAAGTCTTACTGTTTTTTTATGTTGCGGAGCAATAGTCTGTTTTCGATAGCCTTTTAGGGCTTGCTGGAATTGGCAGAGTGACGACTTTGCGGTATCTTCTCATATACAAAAGGCTAACTTTTACGACAATTGTGTAGCTTTACTACATCGAAAAGTACGTAGCTTGTTGAATGTAGAAAGAAAACATCTACACGGCGCTTAGGCGTCGGCGTTTTATCGGCCTGTGGTGGCTAAACACCGCAGCCGCCCCAGGCCCTAAGGGTTGGCGGGGCTCATTGTCATTTATCGTCATTCGGAGAGACCTCTATGAGTCTGGAGACAAGAGAAGATCTCGATCCGCTCGAAACCACGGAGTGGCTGGAATCCCTGGAATCAGTACTGGATCGTGAGGGCGAAGATCGTGCCCGCTACCTGATGACCCGCTTGGCGGATCGCCTGCGCCGGGACGGGATGAAGGTACCCTTCTCGGTGACAACCCCGCACCGGAATACGATCCCTGTGCATCGCGAAGCACCGATGCCCGGCGATCTGTTTATGGAGCGCCGCATTCGGTCGTTGATTCGTTACAACGCCATTGCCCAGGTCATCCGTAATAACCGCGCCAACCCCGGGCTGGGCGGCCACATTGCCAGCTTTATGTCGTCGGCCACGCTGTACGATGTTGGCTTTAACCACTTCTTCCGCGCCCCCAAAGGCGATTTTGAAGGCGACCTGATTTACATCCAGGGCCACGTTGCCCCGGGGATTTACGCGCGTTCCTACTTGGAAGGCCGTTTATCAGAAGAGCAGATGGATAAATTCCGTCGCGAAGTCGACGGCGATGGCCTGTCTTCCTACCCGCACCCGTGGCTGATGCCGGACTACTGGCAGTTCCCCACGGTGTCCATGGGCCTTGGCCCGATTCAGGCCATCTATCAAGCCCACGTGATGAAGTACCTGCATCACCGTGAGCTGAAAGACATGTACGACCGTAAGATCTGGTGCTTCATGGGCGATGGCGAGTGTGATGAGCCGGAGTCACTGGGCGCAATTTCCCTGGCGGGGCGTGAAAACCTCGATAACCTGATCTTCGTTATCAACTGCAACCTGCAGCGCTTGGACGGTCCGGTGCGCGGCAACTCCCGCGTCATGGACGAGTTCGAAGGCGTGTTCCGTGGTGCCGGTTGGAACGTCATCAAGGTGGTCTGGGGACGTCACTGGGATCCGCTGTTCGAGAAGGACAAGAAAGGCATCCTGCAAAAGCGCATGGATGAAGCGGTCGACGGTGAGTACCAGAACTACAAGGCCAACGGCGGTTCGTACACCCGTGAGCACTTCTTCGGTAAGTACCCCGAAACCGAAGCGATGGTCAACGACCTGTCTGATGAAGACATCTGGAAGCTCAACCGCGGTGGCCACGACCCGTTCAAGGTCTACGCGGCCTACCACGAAGCGGTCAACCAGACCAACGGTAAGCCCACGGTCATTCTGGCGCACACCGTCAAAGGCTACGGCATGGGCAGTGGCGATGGCGAAGCCGCCAACGAATCCCACCAGGTCAAGAGCATGGAGTACGAGGCGTTGCGTAAATTCCGCGACCGCTTCGGTATTCCGCTCACCGACGAGCAGCTCAAAGATGTGCCCTATTACAAGCCGGAAGAAGACTCCCCCGAGCTGAAATACATGCACCTGCAGCGGGAACGCTTAAACGGCTACCTGCCGAGCCGCCGCAGTGACTTTGAGGCGCTGGAGATCCCCAGCCTGGAAGACAAAACCTTTGCCTCGCAAATGGTCGGTTCCAAAGGGCGCGAAGTCTCGACCACCATGGCGTTCGTGCGCGTTCTGAACGGTCTGGTGAAGGATAAGAAGCTCGGCAAACATGTCGTCCCGATTATTCCTGACGAAGCGCGTACTTTCGGCATGGAAGGCATGTTCCGTCAGCTTGGCATCTACACCTCGGAAGGTCAGAAGTATGAGCCGGTCGATAAAGGCCAGATCATGTTCTACCGCGAGGATCAGAAAGGCCAGATTCTCGAAGAAGGGATTAGTGAAGCCGGTGCCATGTCCGCGTGGATTGCCGCCGCGACGTCCTACAGCAACAACAACGTCACCCTGCTGCCGTTCTACGTCTACTACTCGATGTTCGGCTTCCAGCGCATTGGTGACTTGGCCTGGGCCGCCGGTGACCTGCAAGCCCGCGGCTTTATGGTCGGCGGCACTGCCGGGCGTACCACGCTCAACGGTGAAGGCCTGCAGCACCAGGATGGCCACAGCTTGATTCAAGCCTCCACCATCCCCAACTGCCGCAGCTACGACCCGACCTATGCCCACGAAGTGGCGGTCATCCTCCAGGATGGTCTGAAGCGCATGTTCTCCGATAAAGAGAACTGCTTCTACTACCTGACGGTGATGAACGAAAACTACGAGCACCCCGCGCTTGAGAGCGTGCCCACCGACGATATCGTCAAAGGCATGTACCTGCTCAACGAAACGCAGGGCGACAAAGGCCGCGTGCAGTTGATGGGCTCTGGCACCATCCTGCGCGAAGTCGAAGCGGCTGCCGAGCTGTTGGCCAACGACTGGGGCATTGGCGCGGATATCTGGAGCGTGACCAGCTTTAACGAGCTGCGCCGCGAAGCGCTGCTGCTGGAGCGTGAAGGCTTCCTGAACCCGGACGCTGAGGCCAACAAGCCCCACGTGACGAAGTGCCTGGAAGGCCGTGACGGCCCGGTGATTGCCTCCACCGACTACATGAAGCTCTACGCCGACCAGGTGCGTGCCTGGGTGCCTAGCGAGTACACCGTGCTGGGCACGGACGGCTTTGGCCGTTCCGACACCCGCGAGAAGCTGCGCTACTTCTTTGAAGTAGACCGCTACTTCGTCACCGTGGCGGCGCTACGCGCGCTGGCAGACCGTGGTGAGCTTGATCGCAAGCACGTCGGCGAGGCGCTGAAGAAGTATGGCATTGATGCCAGCAAGCCAAACCCGCTGACCAGCTAAACCGCTGCCCGGCGGGCAAACGCCCGCCGGCTCGATCCGATTTGGAAGGAGCGCGACCTTGAGTAGCGAAATCATCAAAGTTCCCGATATCGGTGGCGATACCGATGTCGAAATCATCGAGATTGCGGTGTCAGAAGGCGACGTCATTGAAGCGGAAGACACCCTAATCACCCTGGAATCTGACAAAGCCAGCATGGACGTCCCGGCCCCGAAAGGCGGCAAGGTGCTCAAAGTGCTGGTCAAAGAAGGCGATAGCGTCTCCGAAGGCGACGACATCGTTGAGCTGGAGGTTGAAGGCGGCACAGACGGTGGCGAAGAGACGTCAGCCCCCGCGTCTGACAGCCAGCCCAACGACGCGCCAGCGAAAGAAGACAAACCGACGCAGGAAGACGCCCCCGCACCGGCAGCGAAGAAAGCCAGCGGCGGCAAGCAAACGGTCGATATTAAAGTGCCTGACCTGGGCGGTTCCGACAGCGTTGAGATCATCGAAGTCGCGGTCAGCGCCGGTGATGAGGTCAACGCCGAAGACACCCTGATCACCCTGGAGTCTGACAAAGCCTCCATGGACGTGCCCAGCCCGCACGGCGGTAAGATCGTTGCGCTCACGGTGAAAGAAGGCGATACCGTCTCGGAAGGCGACGTGATCGGCCAGATGGAAATCGCTGGCGACGGCGGTGATACATCGGCTGAAGAAGACGCATCGCAGGCCGCTAGCCAAGCCAGCAGCGAGCCGCAAGCCGCTGCTGAAGAACCGGCCGTTGAAGAAGATAGCGGTAGCGGTGAGCCTGAGCGCAAAGAGATTCGTGTACCTGACTTGTCAGGTTCTTCTGACGTGCCGATTATCGAAATTGGTGTGGCGGCAGGTGATGAGGTCAACGAAGAAGACCCTCTTATCACTCTGGAATCTGACAAAGCGTCGATGGACGTGCCGAGCCCTTACAAAGGCAAGCTCTTAGAGCTTACTGTGAAAGAGGGGGACACCGTCTCTGAAGGCGATGTGATTGGTTATATAGAAGTAGCGGGTGCCAAGAAGGCAGCCCCTAAAAAAGCGGCGCCGGAGAAAGCTCAGTCCTCTAGTGCCAGTCAGTCAAGTGCGAAGCCTGCCGCTTCACCAGAAGGCACGCCTAGCCCTGAAGCGCAGATGGCCTCTCATAAGCCCCGCGATGGGAAACTGGTACACGCAGGCCCCGCCGTTCGGATGCTGGCACGTGAGCTCGGCGTCGACCTCGGTCTTGTTAAGCCTAGTGGCCCGAAAGATCGGGTGCTGAAAGAGGATGTGCAGGCCTACGTGAAACAGGCCATTGCCAACCAGGGTAAAGCACAAACAGCGGCTGCCCCGGCGGCGAGTGGTGGTGCTGGCATTCCCGCGATACCGGAAGTTGACTTCAGTCAGTTTGGCGACATAGAAGAGAAGCCGATGGGTCGCCTGCTCAAGATGGGCGCGACCAATCTGCACCGCAGCTGGCTCAATGTGCCTCACGTGACGCAGTTCGATGAGGCCGATATTACCGAGCTTGAAAGCTTCCGTAAGGCCATGAAAGCCGAGGCTGAAGCCCAGGGCGCCAAGCTGACACCGTTGCCGTTTATGGTCAAAGCCTGTGCCTTTGCACTGCGTAAATTCCCCCAGATCAACGTCAGCCTGAAAGGCGACGGCGAAACGCTGGTATGGAAAAACTACGTGCATATTGGGATTGCCGTGGATACGCCGGATGGCCTGATGGTGCCGGTGGTGCGTAACGCTGATAAGAAATCCTTGATCGAGATAGCCAAGGAGATGGCGGAGCTAGGCAAGAAAGCGCAAACCAAGAAGCTTAAGCGTGATGAGATGACCGGTGGCTGCTTCACCATTTCGAGCCTTGGCTCGATTGGTGGCACCGCGTTCACACCGATCGTTAATGCGCCGGAAGTGGCGATCCTGGGGGTATCGAAAGCGCAGATGAAGCCGGTATGGGATGGCAGCGCCTTCCAACCGCGCTTAATGATGCCGCTCTCGCTCTCCTATGATCACCGGGCGATTAACGGTGCGGATGCTGCCCGCTTTACGGCCTTTCTGGCCGATGTGCTGACGGATATTCGCCGATTGCTGCTGTAATCGTCTCACAGTAAGCCACCAGCGGCGCCCAATAGGGCGCCGCTTGTGTTTAAAACAGTTCAGTAGGTCTGCAACGAAGGGTGACCAAAGTACAAGAAATTGCCACCTGACTGTTTTTGCTTAAGAAAATGTTAAAAAAATGCGTTATCAGGCTTTTGGGGAGTTGTGTCATCCGAACGGCACGGTTATTGTCAGTCCATTATTCAAAAATTATTCATATCTAACGACTAACATTCAAGGAGCAGTGCCATGCGTTTAATCCTGTTGGGTGCCCCCGGCGCGGGGAAGGGGACTCAGGCTCAGTTTATCTGTGAGCAATTTAAGATCCCTCAAATTTCCACCGGGGATATGCTGCGCGCGGCCATCAAGGACGGTACCGAGTTGGGTCTCAAAGTAAAAGAGATTATGAATAGCGGCGGTTTGGTGTCCGACGATGTCATTATCGATCTTGTTAAAGAGCGTATTAGCCAACCCGACTGTGAAAATGGTTTCTTGTTCGATGGTTTTCCGCGCACCATCCCGCAAGCCGATGCGATGAAAGAAGCTGGCGTTAAGCTGGACCACGTGTTGGAAATTGCCGTACCAGACGAAGAAATTGTGAGCCGTCTTGCAGGGCGTCGTGTGCATCCGGCATCTGGGCGTGTTTACCATGTCGACCATAATCCGCCCAAAGAGCCGGGTAAAGATGACGTGACTGGGGAAGCGCTGATTCAGCGTGAAGATGATCAAGAGTCTACCGTGCGCAACCGTCTGTCGGTTTATCACGACCAAACCGCACCGTTGGTAGATTATTATCAGCAGTGGGCGAAAGAAGACCCTGAGGCCGCGCCGCAGTATCATCGCGTAGAAGGCGTAGGCAGCGTGGCTGACATTACTCGGCAAGTGAAAGAAGCGCTTTGCTAAGTAGCACATGCTAGTGAATGTCACGATGGCCCGCAGGTTACCTGCGGGCCATCGTCGTTGAGGCCGCGTAAAGGTATAATGACGGTCTATTTTATGGAGTGCAGAATCGATGTCATCGTTATACCTTCTCGCACTGGACGCATCTTCTAGTGCCTGCTCTGCGGCTTTATTGCGCCAGCAGGGTAGCCAGCGTGAATGCTTGGCGCGTTTCGAGATGACGCCAAGGGCCCATACCCGGCGCTTAATGCCGATGGTGGATGACATTCTCGCTGAGGCCAATATTTCTACGCAGCAGCTAGATGCGGTTGCGTTTGGGCGTGGCCCTGGTTCATTCACCGGCTTGCGCATCGCTGCCGGTGCAGCGCAAGGCTTGGCGTTTGGGCTGGATCGTCCATTGTTGGGTATTTCCACCTTGGAAGCGCTCGCGCTTCAGGCCCATCGCCGCTACCATTTTCGCCATGTAGTGACCGCGTTAGATGCCCGTATGGGCGAAATCTATGCGGCTACTTGGCACTGTTTAAATGACACGCTTAGCTTGCAAAGTGACGAAGTAGTCGTGGCGCCTGCTAACTTTTGTTTGCCTGCGGAGGAGACCGACTGGGTAGGCGTGGGCTCGGGGTTTACGCTGTGGGATGACTTTGCGTTAAGCCTACAAGCCAACATGTCTCAGCACCTCACTGATCTTGAGCCACGGGCCGAAGAGATGGCATGGCTCGCCGCTCGTGATTTGGAAGCGGGGTTAGGTCAGGCAGCCAATGAAGCACAGCCAGTTTATTTGCGCAACGACGTGGCCTGGAAAAAGCCAGCATGAGCCACATGGCAAGCCCAGAGACGCTTGTGCTGCCTTCGGGGTTAGCGCTTAGCTACGTTGATGGCCAATTGGCACTGTCAGGTGATGAGCGCCAATACGGAAAACCGCTTAGCGTGGATTTTGCCGCTGGAAAGGCAGCCCATCGCCGTCAGTTTGGTGGTGGTCGCGGGCAGTTAGTGGCAAAAGCCTGTGGGCTTGCTAAAGGCATCACACCTAACGTCGTGGATGCCACGGCTGGTTTGGGTAGGGATGCGTTCGTACTGGCAAGCCTGGGCGCAAATGTCTTACTAATTGAACGTGTCGCGGCGATTGCCGCACTGCTTCAAGATGGTCTCGCGCGTGCTGCAAAAACACAGACGACAGCAGAGATTGCCTTGCGTATGACGCTCCGCCATGGTGATGCCGCTAAGCAGTTGGCTGCTCTTGTGGAAAGCGCAGCTTTTGATCCTGAGGTTATTCATCTTGATCCGATGTTTCCGCACCGTGAGAAGTCGGCGTTGGTCAAGAAAGAGATGCGCGTGTTTCGAGAGTTGGCGGGAGACGATGATGATGCACCACGCTTATTAGAAGCGGCGTTGGATGTAGCGACGCATCGAGTAGTGGTCAAGCGACCCCGTAAAGCACCCCCTATCGGCGGCCCCGCGCCGCAGCATACGCTGGAAGGTAAAACGAGCCGGTACGATTTGTACGTCCATCGTTCGCTAACTCGTCGCTGAGCCGTTTCATCAAGAGAAGGAGTCTCTATGCAGCACGTGTGGCGTGAAGGCAACCGCACTACTCTGTTGCCGGAAGCAACGCGATTTTTGCCAGCTATGTTTGATGCGGTTAGTCAAGCGGAGCACTACGTGCTGGTGGAGCTCTACTTGATGGAGTCAGGTAAGTTAGCGAACCAGATGAGTAATGCGCTGATCGACGCTGCTGAACGCGGTGTAAAGGTGTGTTTGCTGCTCGATGGTTATGGCTCCATGGGATTGGAGCAGCGTGATCGTATACGCCTAGAGCAAGCAGGTGTCGCATTACGGTTCTTTAATCCCATTGGTTTTCACTCGCTGGCTCGCAACTTAAGCCGTGACCACCGTAAAATTGTTGTCGTGGATGGAGAGGTTGCGTTTACCGGCGGATTTGGCGCGGTGGATGAGTTTCTGGAAGCATGGTACGAAATTGCGGTGCGCATCGAAGGCCCGGTAGTCGCTGATTGGGAAGAGCTTTTTCGCCGCTTATGGCGTTCCCGGCTAACACGGCAAGCAGGTGATGGGCGGGCTAGCTCAGTGTTGCCGCCACAGCGGACAGCCGTACATTATGCTGATGGCATACGCGGCCGAGTGATGTCAGCGAGGGGTTATCGTTACCAAGCTATTCGCCACTCGCTCCATGCGCGGGTAAATCAGGCAAACAAGCGGCTTTGGCTATGTACACCTTATTTTGTGCCGACCTTCACGCTGCGCCGACGCCTGATTCGCGCGGCACGGCGTGGCGTGGATGTTTGTTTACTATTACCGGGCAGTAAACATGACCACCCAGGCGTGCGCTATGCAGGACAACGGTTTTACCAAGCGTTGTTAAAAGCCGGCGTGCGGATTTTTGAGTTCCAGCCCACGTTTATTCATGCCAAGTTTGTGTTAGCCGATGACTGGGTCAGTCTTGGCTCATGTAACTTCGACCATTGGAATCTGCACTGGAACCTTGAAGCTAATCAAGAAGTAGAAAACCAAGCCTTCGCCAAACAAGTTCAATCGCTGTTTGAGCGTAACTTTGCTGCCAGCCAAGAAGTCGATGCTGCCGCCTGGGCCGCACGGTCCTGGCGGCAGCGAGCCCGAGAGTGGGTCTATGGCGTAGTGGATGGTATTGTCACCCGCCTTAAATAATGCGCGGTTAGCAATCGGCTATCGACGCTTTTTACCTTTGGCCGGGGTTTTCTTGCGTGGCTTAGGTTTCGGCGTTTCGGGGGGCACGCGGTAATGAAGATAAAGATCCAGGACTAGTTCTGGCAGTTGAGCAACAAAGGTTTCCTGACTGGCCTGATCTTGGGCCATCTCAGCCATTTCTGGCTCATCATCGAATAAACCTGAAAGCGACATAAAGGGTAACAGTAGCGTGGCGGCAGCTTCTTCGTCATCTTGGAACCACGCGCTTTCGTCGCTAAAGACACCTTCCATAAACCCCGCGCACCAGTCGCCGATGGGCGTTTCCTCCGCGGGGATACCATCGAGCGTTAGCTCGAAGGGTAGCTCTGGTAAACCACCTTGTTCAAGCACTGCGACGGCGTTGTCACGTAGCAGTGTTAACAGTTGGATAATCTCGTCTCGTTCGGCATCATCCCGATAACTTGGCTCTCCCTGAAACAGCTCGGCTAGCCATTGACTGGTGGGTAATTCGCTAGGGGCAACCGCCAGCGCCACTAAAAAGCCATGGGCAGAGATAAGATCCAGCGCATCTTCGCCGACCTGCTCTGAGTCGAGAAAGTCATCCAATCGATCAAGCTGCTCGTCATCAAGTAGTGGCTGAGGTGGGGTGGTATTGGGCGACGTTGCTGCGGGAACGTTATTGCGCTCTGCCATAAGGGGCCTCATCATAAAAATCGTCTTTGAGAAAAAGATGTTGATCGGCAACACTCGTTGGCAACATCGTTACTGGTTAGTTTATCACTAATGAAGACTTTACCACTGCCCCCATGGCCTGCTGAAAAACTTGCAACACTCTCTTCAGAGGCGCTCATGCACGCCGTGCGAGACAGAACTGATGAAGCGTTAAGACGCTGCCAAGAAGTCTATCCTGCGCTGCCAGCGCCAAAGGTGTGGTTCGACCTAAAAGGTGCCTCAGCAGGGCAGGCCCATCTAGGGCGTGGCGGGCTGCGTTTTAATCCTGTTTTACTGAGCAATAATCGGCAGGCGTTTTTTGACGAGGTGATTCCCCATGAAATGGCGCATTGGTTAGTCTTTCATTTAGCCAATGGCACGCGGCTCAAACCGCATGGTCGAGAATGGCAAGCCGTCATGCGAGACCTGTTTGGCCTTGAGCCTAAGGTGACTCATCGCTTTGATGTTCAGGATGCCCAGTCTCGGCCATATTATTATCAATGTGGCTGTCAAACGCATTGTTTCACAGCCAGGCGTCATTCTTTAGTGGTAAAGGGGCGTCGCTATCGCTGCCGCCATTGTGATCAGACCTTGGTCTACAGTGCTTTTAGAAAACCTTGAAAGTGTTTTAACTTATTGTTTTTAATATTGAAAATGTTAATACCAATGTCTAAAGGGAAGCCGGCGTTGGGAGGTTTATGCTAGGTAAATATTAAGCGCGTCGGTGCGACTAATAATACCGACACCATTTTCTAGAGAGTGCAATTTCACGGACAGAGGCAACTTCATGAGCGAGCATAAAAACGTCTATCCAGTGCGCGATAGTATCGCTGCCAGTGCATGGGCTGATAAAGATAAATATGCGGCAATGTATCAGCAGTCCATGGACGACCCGGAAAGTTTCTGGGCTGAGCAAGCAAAGCGTCTGGATTGGATCAAGACGCCAACCAAGATTAAAAACACCTCCTTTGCACGCGATAATGTTGATATTCGCTGGTTTGAAGATGGTGAGCTAAACGTTAGCGCCAACTGTCTAGATCGCCACTTGGAGAAGCGTGGCGACCAAACGGCGATTATCTGGGAAGGGGATAACCCTAACGATTCAAAACACATTACTTACCGTGAGCTTTATGAGCGCACGAACCAGCTGGCCAACGGCCTGAAGTCGCTGGGAGTTAACAAAGGCGATACAGTGACGCTGTATATGCCGATGATTCCCGAGGCGGCCATGGCCATGTTGGCATGTGCACGTATTGGTGCTGTGCACTCTGTTGTGTTTGGCGGCTTTTCGCCGGATGCCGTCGCTCAGCGGGTCATTGGTGCTGATTCTAAACTGGTGATCACTGCTGATGAGTCGGTGCGTGGTGGTAAACACGTGCCCCTTAAGGAGAACGTCGATTCAGCGTTGACGCGTAACGGCACCGATGTATGTAAAAACGTATTGGTGGTGAAGCGTACAGGCGGTGATATTGATTGGCAGGAAGGTCGTGACATTTGGTTTGACGAGCTGGTGGATAAGCAGTCTACCGAATGCCCAGTTGAGGCCATGAATGCCGAAGATCCACTGTTTATTCTCTATACCTCTGGGTCAACCGGTGCGCCTAAGGGCTTAAAGCATACCACTGGCGGCTACCTGACCTACGCCGCGATGACCCATCAGTATGTTTTCGACTATCAAGAAGGTGAAATTTACTGGTGTACAGCGGACGTAGGCTGGGTGACGGGCCACAGCTATATCGTGTACGGACCGCTTGCCAATGGTGCAACCACGCTAATGTTTGAAGGCGTACCGAGCTACCCAAGCCATGGCCGCATGGGCGAAATTGTCGATAAGCATCAGGTCAATATCCTCTATACCGCGCCTACCGCTGTCCGTGCCTTAATGGCGCATGGTGATAACGTGATGGACTCTAGCAAACGTGATTCATTGCGCTTGCTGGGTTCTGTGGGCGAACCTATCAACCCAGAAGCCTGGGAGTGGTTCTATCGCGTTATTGGCAATGAGCAGTGTCCTATTGTGGATACTTGGTGGCAAACCGAAACGGGCGGCATTATGATCGCGCCACTTCCCGGTGCTACAGATCTAAAGCCTGGTTCTGCGACAACGCCCTTCTTTGGTGTGAACCCCGCGCTGGTGGATAATGAAGGCCATAAATTAGAAGGCGAGACGGAAGGCAATCTAGTCATTCTCGACTCCTGGCCGGGCCAAGCGCGCTCCATTTGGGGCGACCACGAACGCTTTGTACAAACCTACTTCTCTACTTACGATGGCATGTATTTTACTGGGGATGGCTGTCGTCGGGATGAGGATGGCTATTACTGGATTACAGGGCGGGTTGACGACGTGCTTAACGTCTCAGGCCACCGTATGGGCACTGCTGAAATAGAGTCGTCTCTGGTTGCTCACTCGGCAGTGGCAGAAGCCGCCGTCGTTGGCTTCCCGCACGATATTAAGGGCCAGGGCATCTATATCTATGTAACGCTCAATGATGATGTTGATCCCACGGATGAACTCAAGAAAGAGCTGACTCAATGGGTACGTAAAGATATTGGCCCGATTGCATCGCCAGATGTAATTCAGTGGGCGCCAGGGCTGCCAAAAACACGTTCTGGTAAAATTATGCGGCGCATTTTACGTAAAATTGCAGCTAATGAGTGTGACGGCCTGGGCGATACCAGCACGCTGGCTGATCCGTCAGTAGTGGACGAACTCATCGAGCATCGTGCCAACCAGTAATGCTCTTTGCCCCCAGTTATCTTTCTAATGGGGGCACTTTTAAATGACGGATGTCATTCATTTGCTATGTTAAATAAGGCAAACTGGACAGATCCGTTGCAGTGCCGGCCATGGAGCCGGCACTGTTATTTCTGTTTGGATGACGTATCTATGACAAATAGTGCATGTGATGCTTGGGAATGACGAAGCCCATGGGGTACCATGTTTCAACCGTATGAGCCTAGCGTCGCGGCGGTAGTCAACCCCGCTGCTCGAGGAACCGGAGGAATATCCATGGCAGTAGCCCATAAGTTTATCGTCGCAGACGACCATCCGCTGTTTCGTGCAGCGCTCACTCAGGCGTTGCGCCAGTTAGCCCCCCAGGCTGAGATTGTCGAAGCCGACACCATGGAAGCCACCACTGAGGTCGTTAATCGACATCCTGATGCTGATTTGATTTTGCTAGACCTCCATATGCCAGGAGCGCATGGCTTCTCAGGTTTGATTCAATTGCGTGGCCAGATGCCCGATATTCCGGTGGCGGTTGTTTCAGGCAGTGACGAGCCCTATGTAGTACGTCGTGCCATCGATTACGGCGCGTCAGGCTTTATTCCTAAATCTTCCTCGCTACAGTTGATTGCTGAAGCGGTGGGGGAAATTCTGCAAGGGGAAGTTTGGCTGCCAGAAGCGTTGGCGAACGTCTTAGATGAAACCAGCGAAGAAGAGTCGCGTTTTGCGGAGGCAATTGCCTCTCTGACGCCGCAGCAGTTTCGTGTGCTCAATATGCTGACGGAAGGTTTGTTGAATAAACAGATCGCCTATGAGCTTAGCGTCTCAGAAGCCACTATTAAGGCCCACGTGACGGCTATTCTGCGCAAGCTGGGAGTGCACTCGCGCACCCAGGCTGTTATTGCTGCTCAGAAACTTGAAGTGGAACCGCCGAAAGTTTCTTCTTGAAGGGTAAGTTGGATTCCCGATAACCCCCTTCGGGAATGACGGTGTGGTGCGTCTATCTCGCGGCTCCGTCATTCCCGCGTTCCTCACCACTGTGTCATTCCCGCATGCTTTTAGCGGGAATCCATTTTGAAGCAGGCTCCTAGGCATCAGCGAGAAAGGTCAAACTGGATTCCCGATAACCCCCTTCGGGAATGACGGTGTGATGCATCTGTCTCGCTTCGGGAATGGCGGTATGGTGCATCTGCCTCGCCGCTTTGTCATTCCCGCATGCTTTTAGCGGGAATCCATTTTGAAGCAGGCTCCTAGGCATCAGCGAGAAAGGTCAAATTGGATTCCCGATAACCCCCTTCGGGAATGACGGTGTGGTGCATCTGTCTCGCTTCGGGAATGACAATGTGATGCATCAATCCGCCGTATCATTACGTTTTCCCTCCTGCTCGGCTAGCCTGAAGAGTGCGAGTTAAAAGCGCGCGTAGCGCGGCGGGTTTGACCGGCTTAAGCAGCAGTTGATAACCCGCACGCTTGATCTCCTCGGCCACCGCTTCCGTGCGGTCGGCGGTAATCACAATGCCTGGTACGGCTCCCTCAAAGCGCTCGCTGAGTGCTTCGAGTGCCATTAGCCCCGTGACTTCATTGTCCAGATGATAGTCGGCCAAGATGGCGTCGGGGTCGCCGTCCATATTACGCAGAATCGATTTTGCACCGCCAATGCTGGTCGCCGTGAATACTTCACACCCCCAGCCGCTTAGCATGGCCGTCATGCCCTCTAAAATGAGCGTTTCGTTATCGATACACACAATGCGGGTACCCGCTAACTTATTACCGCTACGGCGGTTTTGAGGTTCTTGGTCCGCTAAGGTTACTTCACGGGCGGCAACAATGGGAACGCTGACGCAGAATGCAGTCCCCACCCCTACCCAGGATCGAACCTTAATTGGGTGGTCAAGTACACGGCTCATACGATCAGCGATTGAGAGACCTAAGCCAAGCCCTTTCTCACTCTCTTTATGGCGTGAGACTTGATCCAATCGGCGGAACTCTTGGAAAATTTCCGTTAGCTTCGATTCAGGAATACCAGGCCCGCTATCCCATACTTCTATGGAAAGCCGTCCCGCTTGGCGGCGGCAGCCTAGTAGCACACGACCTTCTTGGGTATAGCGGATCGCGTTGGATAAAAAGTTTTGTACAATCCGGCGAAGCATCTGCGGATCGGAATCTACCCATTGTTGCGTCGGTACGACGACAAGATCCAGCCCACGGTCATCGGCCATCACTTCAAATTCGGCACGCAATGGGCGAATAATATCTGCGAGTGCAAAATGGCTGCGTCGCGGTGTAAGCGCACCCGCATCAAGCTTTGAAATATCTAGCAGAGTGCCAAGCAGCTCTTCAGCGGCTTGAAGTGAGTTATCAATATGGCTGATGGTGCGCTGGGTGTCGCTAGCGGTGACGTTTTGCATTAATGCAGAGGTAAACAGCCGGGCTGCGTTCAGCGGCTGTAGCAAGTCATGACTAGCGGCAGCCAAAAAGCGCGTTTTGGAGGCGTTAGCATCTTCAGCTAACTGTTTCGCTTGGCGCAGCGCTTGCTCTGCTTCAGCGCGCACACGGTTCTCTTGGCGCAGCGCCGCGTTGGCCTCGGAAAGTGCTTGCGTGCGCTCGCGAACGCGCTCTTCCAGGGTTTCGTTGGTCACTTTTAAGGCGATTTCGGCTTGGCGGCGCTCGGTAATGTCTTGATAAAGCGCGAAGAAGCCTAAAATCGATTGGCTATCGCCAAAGTGGGGCGTATAGGTGACCAGCATATAGCGCATGGCATCATTAACGCGCATTGAGACTTCAAAACTGACGCGTTCGCCTGCCAGCGTTCGCTGAACCCACGGCATGCGCTCTTCGGCTTTTTTAACCGGTAATACGTCTTCGTAGCGGCGTCCAATCACGGCATTACGATCTATGTCGAAAGCTTGTTCGTAGGCGCGATTGGTAAATAGGTAACGGCACTCTTTATCAAAGTAGGCAATCAGTGCGGGTACATTATCGGTGTAGATACGGATGTTGTTTTCAGAGCGGATCAGCGCCTCTTCGATGCGCTTCTGCTGAGTAATATCTTGATAGGTATAGACAAAACCACCACCAGGCATCGGGTTGCCTTGGACTTCCAATACGCTGCCATCTTGGCGATAGCGCACATAGCGGTGAGGCTGGCCGTCGCGAATGTTGTCTAGCAGCAGTTGGACATGCTCTTCCGGGTCACCTGGGCCATATTCGCCGCTGTGCGCGTTGTAGCGAAAAATGCGATCCATGGGGGCGCCGACCCGTATCAAGTGATCAGGGAAGCGGAACAGCTCTAAATAGCGTTGGTTCCACACCACCAAGCGCAAATTTTGGTCAACCACGCTAATACCCTGGTTGATGTTTTCAATGGTGGCTTGCAGTAGTGCGCGGTTGAACTCTAAGACTTGAGAGGCTTCATCAACGATTGAAATGACATCTGAAATGCCGATGCCGCGCCCCTGAAGCGCCGAGTTAACGACTATCCGTGCTGACGATGCGCCTAACACTGACGCAAGAAAGCGCTCAGTAAATTGGATGACGTCGATAGACGCCCGTGAACTATCTTCCATGGGTTTGCCCGCGCGGCGTGCGTAATCCTCAAATGCACGATCCACTTGGTCTGCCCCAAGAAAACGCTCACACAGCACTTTAAGGTCACCGACAGTGGTGGCACCTGTCCATGGGCGGTTTACGGATGTTTGACGAGTTTCTACGCTATCGACAAACAGCGATGCCTGAATACGCTCGACGACCCGCTGAGAAGTCACCTGTGACACAAAGATATAGCAGAACAAGTTGATACCCAGCGACAGCATGACTCCGTGGGTAAATGGATCGCTGAGGTTTAAGCCAAAGAGGGTTGTCGGCGATAGCCAATTAAGCCCTAAGGGGCCGCCCGCCAGCCATGCTTGAGGCAGCACTCCGGCATTGATCATAGCCGGCATTAACAAGCTGTATGCCCAAATCGCAAAGCCTGCGTTCATGCCAACAATAACGCCGAGGCGGTTACCGCGCTTCCAATACAGCCCGCCGATGAGTGCGGGGGCAAACTGAGCGGCGGCCGCAAAGGACAGCATGCCAATTGAGGCCAACGAGGTGAATTCGGCAATGAGCTGATAGAAGCCGTAAGCCATTGCCAATACAGCAACAATCGTCAGGCGGCGCGCGCGGAGTACTAAGCGGCCATAGTCACGAGCTTTGGTGTCGAACCAACGCAACCTAAATAGTGCTGGGATCACAATTTCATTAGAAATCATGATGGATACTGCCACTGCCGCCACAATAACCATGCCTGTCGCGGCAGAAAATCCGCCAATAAAGGTGAGCAGGGTCAGCCACTGCTGGCCAGACGCCATCGAAAGAGCAAGTACGTAAGTATCAGGCTCAACCCCGCTTTCCGAAAACAGCAGTAGACCGGCTGCCGCCAAAGGCACCACAAAAAAGGCGACTGCAAGTAAGTAAAGAGGAAATAGCCAGCGTGCTTTCGTTGCATCATCTGGATGGATATTTTCCACCACTGCCACATGAAACTGACGAGGCAGGCAAAGTATGGCGAGCATGGCGAGCAGCGTTTGCGCCCAGAAACTTTGGCCAAAATCTTGGTTGGCTAGCTGGCGCTGCAACTCCAATTGACTTTCGGCGTGGCCCATCAGTTCGCCGAGGCCATCAAACATGCCCCAGGTAACAAAAGCGCCGAGGATGACAAAAGCCAGCAACTTTACCAGAGATTCAAATGCTACTGCATGAATTAACCCTTCGTGGTGCTCTGTCGCGTCCGTGTGGCGAGTGCCAAAAAGGATAGCGAAGATTGCCATGACGATAGCGACATAAAACGCTGTGTCGCCAAACAGCGGCGTATGGGTCATATCCGCTGCGTCAGTAAGAACACTAAAGGTGGTAGACACCGCTTTTAACTGCAGGGCAATGTAGGGCAGGGTGCCAATGAGGGCAACTAAACTAGCAAACGCCGCAAGGGATTGGGTTTTGCCGTAGCGGGAAGCAATAAAGTCAGCGATTGACGTGACGTTTTGGTGTTTGGCAACACGAATCATTTTTGCCAGAACAGGCCAAAACAGTAAAAACGTTAAGATTGGCCCGACAAAGATACTGGCGAATGACCAGCCAGCCGTGGCTGCTTGCCCCACCGCGCCGTAAAACGTCCACGAGGTGCAGTAAATGGCCAATGCCAAACTGTAGATGATTGGCCGTCTGCGACTGGCGCCGTGAGTCCGTGCACGACGATCACCGAACCAGGCAATTCCAAACAGCACCGCAATGTAAAGCAGTGATACCGCGACCAGCAGACCGCCATGAAACATGTCGTCTCCCCACGTTGAAGGCTTCGCCTAGCGACGATCTAATATCAAATAACGATCATCTAACTAAAGACCCTATTCTAGGCGAAGGAGGGGCATCACGTCTGCTGATCGGCGGCAAGTTGGCAAACGGTTGTTAACAACGGCGCAGTTTGCCGTAGCGTGCGACGCTCGCTTAACTCAGCGTCGCCCGTCTCTGTATTCAGGGGGACTATCTCGCGGTGAGTACAGTTCAAGACATAAGGCTGGGTGGTCAGTATATCGGTATGGCGGCGTTCGAATTGATAGAGAATAAATTCAGCAATTAACTCATCGTCAATGTGACGAGCGCGCACATTGTCGCTATCAACGATGCTGAATTTAGTCGTCATCGGGAACACAAAGGTCCATGGTCGCCACACGGCACTAGACGTATCGCTGGAAATGACGATGGCAGTTTCAGGTAGTTGAGAGCGCTTGTGTTCAAACCAGCTGTATTCGGTTGAGACCTGATACCCCAGCATACCCAGGCCACCAAAAACGGGCACAATCCATTTAGGCAGCCGTTTACGGCTAAGCGTTCTAAGTAATAGACCTATCCCTGCGGCGGCAAGCCCTGCAAATACAGCGGCAACAAGATGCCAGATCATAAAATATCCTTTCTAAATGACATCGGGCTCCCCTAAGGAAGCCCGATGATAAGTATCGATTCCGAATCTAATGGCAGTGTGCCAAAGAGGAGGAGCCGATTATGACTTAGTGGTCGACCGCGACACCAGCACCTTTCGGATAACGAACGCTTTCTACCAGGTCTTGAATCTCCTGCGGAGGCTCTTCCGTTGCGCTAGAGACAGCAAACGCAGTTGCAAAGTTAATCATCGCACCTACTGCACCGAAGGAGAGCGGTGAAATGCCCAGAATCCAATTATCTGGCGTGTTGGCCAGCATGTTGGTGCCGGGGACGAAGAACCAACCGAGATAGGTGAAGATGTAGAGCAGGGTGCAGATTAGACCTGCCAGCATGCCGCAAATCGCGCCTTTGCTGTTCATGCGCTTGGAGAAAATGCCCATCATCAGCGCTGGGAACAGTGAGGCACCAGCGATACCAAAGGCAAGTGCAACCGTCTGCGCTGCGAACCCGGGCGGATTAAGCCCAAGATAGGTAGCCAGAAGAATCGCGCCGCCCATTGAAATACGTGCTGCCAGCATTTCACCCTTTTCAGAGATCTTCGGATTGATCATTGTTTTGATCAAATCGTGACTAATGGCTGACGAGATGGCCAATAGTAGACCTGCTGCTGTTGAGAGGGCCGCAGCAATACCGCCTGCTGCAATCAGGCCGATAACCCAGCCTGGCAAGTTGGCAATTTCTGGGTTTGCTAATACCAGAATGTCATTATTAACGGTCAGCTCGTTACCTTCCCAGCCACGATCAGAATAGTCGGTAGCATCATTGTACATTTGGATGCGGCCGTCATTGTTAAGATCGTTGAAGGCGATAAGCCCGGTTTCTTCCCACGTGCGCACCCACTCAGGACGATCTTCATAGAGAATCGGATTGCGGGCGGCTTCTTCGTAATTCTCTACTTGTCCTGCCATCTCTGGATAGACGGTGGTAGCCAAGTTCAGGCGCGCCATGGAACCAACCGCAGGAGCGGTGAGATACAGCAGCGCAATAAACACGAGTGCCCAACCAGCGGACCAGCGCGCGTCAGCAACTTTCGGCACAGTGAAAAAGCGAATAATAACATGGGGTAAACCAGCAGTACCCACCATTAGCGACAGGGTAAACAGCACCATGTTCAGCTTATTATCGACGTCGGCGGTATAGTCGCGGAAACCAAGTGCATTGACCACTTCGTCCAGCTTGGTCAGTAGCGGAATACCAGACTCCGTATGAGTACTGAACATACCAAACATCGGAATCGGGTTGCCGGTTAGTTGCATGGCAATGAACACCGCCGGAATAGTGTAGGCGATGATAAGCACTACGTACTGAGCGACCTGCGTGTAGGTAATGCCTTTCATGCCGCCAAAAACGGCATACAGGAACACAATCAGCGCTGCGATCCAGATACCCCAGGTGTTGCTCACTTCCAAGAAGCGCGAGAAAGCAACACCAGCACCGGTCATTTGACCGATAACGTAAGTAACAGAGGCAACGATCAAACACACAATCGCGACGAAGCGCGCAGTGTTGCTGTAGAAACGGTCACCAATAAAGTCAGGCACTGTAAACTTGCCAAACTTACGCAGGTAAGGCGCTAGCAGCATTGCCAGGATAACGTAACCACCTGTCCAGCCCATCAAGAAGGTGGAGTTAGCGTATCCGCCAGACGCTAGCAGACCGGCCATTGAAATAAACGATGCCGCTGACATCCAGTCAGCGGCAGTCGCCATACCGTTGGTGATAGGGTGAACGCCACCACCAGCAACGTAGAAGTCTTTAGTCGACCCGGCTCGTGCCCATATCGCAATCCCGATATAGAGCGCAAACGACGCGCCGACAAACAGTAAGTTAATGGCAAACTGGCTCATACTGGCTTACTCCCCAAGGCCGAATTTTGCATCGAGTTTGTTCATTCTCCAGGCATAGAAGAAGATCAGTACGATGAAGGTGAGGATGGAGCCCTGTTGAGCGAACCAAAAGCCCAAGTCAGTCCCACCAACGGGAATGCCCGCTAACAGCGGACGAAAGAGGATGGCACATCCATAAGAAACGAACGCCCAAACGGCCAAGCATCCAAAGATTAATCGGACGTTGGCTTTCCAGTATTCAGCAGCATTGGATTTGTCATCTGCCATTGTGGTGCTCTCCAGTTGTGATTTTTAGGGTTGGAAAGTTAACTCAGGATAGCGTGTGATCCATTAGGGCAATCCTTCATAGAAAACCGCTCTTTTAGTTGTCTGCGATGATTTAGTGCGATTAGACGCATATCACCTTGTTGGTTAAGTTGCTCTGCTGGTTAATGGTTTGGCAAGGTTTTCTTCAGTGCCTTGATAAGTGTTTAACAAGTGCCACGTGAACATCCTGTATAGCCCGTTGTTAATAGTGGGCAATAATTGCAAAAAATAAATCCCAGACTTTGGTATCAATGAGCTTTCAGTACGTATTGTGATGTTTGTTTTTTAAAATAAATACTTGTTTTTGATATTTTTTTAGTTTCTCTTCCTGGGTGATAGGACGATGGTCTATGGGTCGCTTAAAAGCAATGTTTGCTACTTTTAATAGGTGGTATATTAAATGGCCAAGTTTGCTAATTCATGTCGCTACTTTGGTCGCTAAACGAACGTCTTTACGACGTTAGCGGTATAGCAAAAGGTATAATAAAGGCGTTGGTTAAAAAGCAATCAAATCTTAAGCCATTGTGTTCTTCATCGCGATTAACTGGGGTCACTCATGATTGACGTTGATCTTTCCCAATTGCCCTTCACATTAATTGATGATGAAGGGCGTGACCACGTTCGTCGTGGTATGGACATCGCCTATTTTGATCGTGATGAAATTATTATCGAGATGGGGCAAGCGGGTGAATCGGTATTTTTGATTCACAAGGGCGAAGTTGCTGAACTGGATCCTACCCTGCCAGCGTCCAGTGCACGGATTGGGCACTACACGGCTGGTGATCTGTTTGGTGCCATTAGTATTCTGAATGGTAAAAGCCGCTATCGCTTCCAAGCTGAGCAAGAATGCTTGTGCTATGTGATGCCGAAGGCGCTATTTATAAAACTATGCCGTCATCATCCCGACTTCGAAAATTTCTTCAAACAGTCGCTATCTCACAAAGCGCGGTTAATGACTGAAAAGCGTGCCGAAGGCGGCGTGACCATGGCCGGCTTTATGTTGGCTAAAGTCAGCGAATGTATGCGTGAACCTCTTATCATGGATGCATCGACAGATATTGCCAGCGCGGTGCGTCAGCTCAACGATAGCCATGCAGATAGTTTGCTAGTCAAAACCCAGGGGGAGTTTGGCATTGTCACCAAAACCGATTTGCTCAATGGTGTGGTGCTGAACAACTTTGAGCATACAGCGCCCGTTGAGGATGTGGCCCATTTCTCGTTGGTAACCGTTACCCCCCATCAATACTTATTTGAAGCGCTCGTGCTGATGACGCGGCATAAAGTAACGCGGGTGGTGGTGATGGAACAGGGCGCCCTGAAAGGGGTGGTGGAGCTAACGGATGTCCTTAGCTATTTTTCGAGCCGTAGCTATGTCGTTAGTCTGCAGGTGGAGCAGGCAAGTAGCTTAGAAGCATTGGCGGCTGCCAGCCAACGTACGCCAGAATTGGTGAATGCGCTTATGGCGCAAGGGGTCAAACTACGTTTTGCCATGGACCTACTGGCCGCGTTGAATGGCCGAATCATCAATAAAGCGTGGTCATTTGTTATTCCTGAGCAGTATCACTCCCAAAGTTGCCTAATGGTGATGGGTAGTGAAGGGCGCGGCGAACAAATTCTTAAAACAGATCAAGATAATGGCCTGATTTTAGCCGATGACAGCCAATGGCCTTCGCTTGCCGAAGACATGAATGCGCTTACCCAAACGCTGATTCAGCTCGGCTACCCACCATGCCCAGGTAATATCATGGTGTCTAATCCTGAATGGGTTGGCACTGTGTCGCAATGGAAAAACAACATTGCTAAATGGGTGAGTGCAAGAGATGGCGATAGCCTAATGAAGCTGGCGATTTTACTGGATGCCCATGGTGTGGCTGGTAATCCGCAATTGCTAGACAGCGTGCGTGCGGAGCTGTTTGAACGCTGCTCACGGGATGAGCTATTGCTGTCCTACTTTGCGCGCGCTGCACTGCGTTTCTCAACACCGCTAACGCTATTTGGCTCCTTAAAAAAGCCCCAGCATGGGATCGATATTAAAAAAGGCGGTATTTTTCCCATTGTTCATGGGGTGCGCACAATGGCCCTCGAGCGACGCATTAATGCTACTTCCACCTTAGATCGCCTGGACGCTTTAGCAGAAGATGGTCGTCTTGATCGCCGTTTTGCGGATGACCTGGGCGAGGCGCTGGCGCTGTTTACCGAACTACGTTTAAAGCAGCAGTTGCAGACAGCAGAAGCGTCGACTCAGCAGCGCAGCAACCGTGTGGTGGTGCAAGAACTCTCGTCCCTTGAGCGTGATCTGCTGCGTGAGGCGCTGCATATCGTAAAAGATTTTAAGCAGCGGCTCTCCCATCGTTATCATTTGGAGTATTCGTGAGCGGAATGCGCTTGTTAGACCGGCATATGTCACTACTCAGTGGCTCGCTGCGTACATTAATGCAGCGCGAAAGCGACCGCCGACGCTGGGCAGATTCCCCCTACGCATGGCTGTTTCAGCCCTACATGGGGGAGGAAATGGTGGCGCTTGCCTGCCAGGCTAGCCCAGGCCAAGCGCCGGTGGTCAGCGTCGCTGCTGTTGTCTTAAGCCCAGGGAGAGTGCAGACCAGCCGAGCCTGGGTGGCTACCCTGGCAGAAGAGCAGAACAACAACGCCCCCGCGCTGCGGCGACATCATCAGCTGTATGCGACGGACACGGTGCTGGCGCCTAACGCTGAGCATCTTGGGGCGCTAGCTGAATTCATCGGTAATCGGCCGCTAATTGGTTGGCAGTTAGGCCGCTCGGTGGAACACCTTAATCTTTTGTTTAAAGCAGGGTTGGGATTTGGTTTGCCCAATGCCCAGGTCGATGTTGGTAAGCTACACTATCGCCAACTGCGTCGCTTACATCCGCAGTGTGAGACGAACGGCCACTTGACGGAAGCGCTCGCTCGTTGGCAAATGCCCGCTCTTCAGTGGATGGGAGTGCTGGGGGATGCAACCGCAAGCGCGCTTTTATATCTGCGTTTGCAGCGCGAGATCGCCCAGCAGGGATAGTCGTTACTACCCTCATGGGATGAATCCACGGGTTTATCTTGGGTGGACGTGGTGAGTCTTGTTAGAATGCCCGCTGCTTCTTCTACCATCGGCAGTGCCTACACCATGCTACAACCTGACTATTTTGACCCCGCAGCGCCTGATACTGTTTCTGTTGACAGCCCTGCTGTTAATAGCGCACAGACACCATCCGAGCATCACGCCGCTAAACAGAAGCGTGAATTTAATAAGCTACAAAAGCGCTTACGGCGAGAGGTTGGCAACGCCATCATTGATTATCAAATGATTGGTGAAGGTGACAAGGTGATGGTGTGCCTGTCTGGCGGCAAAGATAGCTATACGATGCTGGAGATACTGCTTAACCTGCAGCGCAACGCGCCGGTTAATTTCTCTCTGGTCGCCGTCAATATGGATCAAAAACAGCCAGGCTTCCCGGAGCATGTGTTGCCCCAATACCTAAATAAAATGGGGGTTGAATACCACATTCTAGAGCGTGACACCTACTCGGTGGTGAAAGAGAAAACCCCGGAAGGAAAAACGACCTGCGCGCTCTGCTCACGACTAAGACGTGGCTCTCTTTATGGGTTTGCCGAGGAAATTGGGGCTACGAAAATTGCCCTAGGGCATCATCGTGAAGATATTTTAGAAACGTTATTTCTTAACATGTTCTTTGGTGGCACTTTGAAAGCAATGCCTCCCAAGCTTTTATCTGACGATGGCAAGAATATTGTCATTCGCCCCCTTGCCTACTGCAAAGAGGCTGATATTGCAGAGTTTGCTCGGCTAATGGAATTCCCGATTATTCCCTGCAACTTATGTGGCTCTCAGCCCAATCTCCAGCGTCAAGTTGTCAAAGATATGTTGGCTGAGTGGGATAAAAAACATCCAGGACGTCTAGAGAGCATGTTTAAAGCGGTGACCAATGTAGCGCCTTCCCAGCTAGCAGACCGCCGTTTATTTGACTTTGCTGGCCTTGAAGCCAAACAAGCGGCGTTGATGGAAGGGCGTATTCAGGCGCTTAGCGTGGACTAGCCGACTGTTCTTCCTCTTCAGTTAGCGTGATGAGGCGCCGCATATCTAAAATATTAACCTCGCGCCCTGAAACAGCCACCACCTCTTGCTGTTGAAAGCGGCTAAGAATACGGCTGACCGTCTCTACCGCCAAGCCTAAGTAATTGCCGATGTCGGCGCGGGACATGGAGAGTCTGAAGCTATAAGGCGAGTATCCACGTCGACGAAAACGGTCTGAAAGGGTGACTAAAAAGCTGGCTAGTCGTTGATCGGCCGTCTTACGCGATAGCAAGCGCATCATGCGCCGGTCATCCCGCAATTCTTTGCTCATGCTCCGATAAAGCTGGCCACGTAGTTCGGGCAGTTCTTCGGAAAGCAGGTCCAAGCGATCAAATGGAATTTCACATACCGTTGTGGTTTCCAGTGCAATGACGCTACCGGGGTAGTGCTCTTCATCAATTCCGTCCAATCCCACTAGTTCGCTGGGAAGGTAGAAATTTGTCAGCTGATCATTGCCGTTCCCTTCGCTGGTCACCTGTTTCAGGCTGCCTGAGCGGACGGCATACACACTGGTGAAGTGATCGCCCTGGCGAAACAGGGGCTCGCCTTTTTTGAGCGGTGCGCGGCGGCGAATGATGGCATCAAACTGGCCCATATCCTCAAGCTCTAAGGCAAGCGGCAGACACAGCGAGCTTAGGCTACAGGTCTGACAGCGCGCCTCTTGCAGTAGTGAGCGTCGTTGGCTGGCGGGGTGTGGCATATCATTCTCCCTTTCTCGTTAGCCATCATAGGCCCAGAGGCAAGACGTCTCAACAAGCTTATACAATCTTAGAGTAGCGCTGAGTCGGCTGGTCAGCTATGCGAGCATCAAAGGCCATCGCCAAATGGCGAATCAGCAGCCGCCCAGTGGGGGTGGCGCTAATAACTTGCCGATGGCGAGTGATTAAACCGTCTTGCTCAGCTGTCTTCAATTGCTCAATTGCGGTGGAAAAATAATCACTAGCATCGATGTGCCAACGCCTTCCAACTGCCGCTAGATCAATGTGCATGTCGCACATTAGCCGTTCAATCACGTCTCTTCGTATTAGGTCATCCTTATTTAACCTTAATCCTTTGACGGTTGCCAGCTTACCTTGATCTAAGGCTGCTTCATATTGGCCAAGCTGAGTCGGGTTTTGTGCGTAAACGTCGTCAACCCGTGATATAGCGGATACGCCTAAGCCAACTAAATCGCACTGTGCATGGCTAGAGTAGCCCTGAAAATTGCGTTGTAAGGTGCCGTTGCGCTGTGCAATCGCTAGGCTATCGTCAGGTCGTGCAAAGTGATCCATGCCAATATGCACATAGCCTGCATTAGTCAGCATTTCTATGGTGGTATGCAAAATAGCCAGCTTTTCATCAGCGCTGGGAAGGTCCGTTTCGTTAATGCGTCGCTGTGGCGCAAAGCGGGTGGGCATGTGCGCATAATTAAATACCGACAGCCGTGCGGGGTTGAGTTCGATGACTTGGTTTAGCGTCTCGGCAAAGCTTTTTTCGGTTTGAAATGGCAGCCCATAAATCAAATCAAGATTGAGTGAGCGAAAACCAAGACGGTGAGCTTCTTCCATTAACGTTTCGGTGAGTACCCGGGGTTGTACGCGGTTGATAGCTTTTTGTACCTGCAGGTTTAAATCCTGTACGCCAAGGCTTAGTCGATTAAAGCCGAGAGATTGTAGGTGGCGCAAAGTAAATACGTCTGCTTCGCGAGGGTCTATTTCAATAGCGTAATCGCGATCGGCTGAGCTAGATAAACCAAAACGGGCATCTAGGCGATCAATCAGGTCTCCCATCTGTGCCAAGGTTAGAAATGTGGGCGTACCACCTCCCCAGTGTAACTGTTGCACCGGGCGTGAAGTGTCTAAATGGCGGGCAGTGAGCACCATTTCCCGATCTAGCCGAGAAAGGTAAGGTTCCGCAAGGGCGGTATTCTTCGTTGCGATTTTATTGCAAGCACAGTAGAAGCAAATTTTTCGACAAAAGGGCACATGCACATATAGGGATAGCGGACGGTGGCTCTCGTTACTGCGCGCTAGCGCCTGAGTAAAGTCATCGGCGCTGAACTGCTCATGAAACGCGAGAGCTGTTGGGTAGGATGTGTAACGTGGGCCACTTTTGTCATAGCGACGCAGTAGCGCTTCATCCCAGGCATTAGCCCCAGACACTTCCGTGTTGGTAGGTGAGAAGGCAGCAGTGGCATGAACGGGCATGGCGAGCGCTCCGAAGTGAGAAGTAAACAAAAGGAGTGACTGAGCGCCGTCGCTCAGTGTTCTCTCGGCATGCTACGTCGGTGTCACTTGGAATGCGTTGAGCTATATCAAACTATAGGAGGGTCTGACTAATGCGCTGTTAGGGAGATAAGCGTCCATAGTTGCCAAAGGGCGAAACTGATAATCGACAGTGCAGCGACGCTGCGAGTGGCAGGGTGGCGAATTAAATGGCTTAACTGCTGTGCTGCAAGTCCTGTTGCCAGCAGAGCGGGGAGTGTACCCAGTCCAAAAGCACCCATTAGCAGCGCGCCATCGAGTGGGTCTGCAATCGCTAAGCTCCAGGCTAGCATGGAGTAAACCAAACCACAGGGCAGCCAGCCCCACAGCGTCCCTAGGGCGAAGGCTTGAGGAAGATGCACGACAGGCATCAGGCGTCTACCTACTGGCTCTATATAACGCCAAAGGTGTCTTCCCACCGCTTCTACTTTCAGCAGTCCTTTCCACCAGTTGGCGATATAGAGCGCCATTAGGATGAGCATCAATGCGGCGAAAGCCTGCAGTGCAACACGTGCAGACGGTGAAAGTGAGATAAGTGTGCCAAGTGCAGCAACAATGGCACCCGCCACCATATAGCTGAGAATGCGTCCGGCGTTATAGCTAATCAGCAGCCCACCCATGCGGGCAGGGTGTCGCATGCTAGGCGGTACGGCAAAGGTCAGCGCGCTCATAATGCCGCCACACATGCCGATACAGTGGGCGCCGCCCATTAAGCCAAATACAAACGCGGCTAGCAGGGGCGGTAAATCAAGTCCCGTAGGATTCATGCAGGTGGCTCTTGGTTATCTTGAGAAGAAGAGCCACTTTTTTTACGCGCGGCACGCTGCTCGGGAGTCAGGTCATTCTCATCATCGTCGAATAGGATGCGGTGGGCTGGGCCTTCCAAATCGTCAAATTGGCCGTGTTTCACGGCCCAAAAAAACGCCCACACCGCGAGGCCCAGAAGAGTGAGTGAAAGGGGAATCAGTAAGTATAAAATCGTCATGCCATCACCGGTGTTGATAGGGCAATCTGAGGGGCGGGCGGCGTACGCCAGCGAGTGAGACGCAGCGCGTTACCTACCACAACCAGGGAGCTTAGCGACATGCCAATCGCAGCGAGCCAGGGGGGAATTAAGCCCATTGCTGCTAAAGGCAGTGCCGAAAAATTGTAGCAAACCGACCACAGCATATTTTGACGCATAATTCGGCGTGTGGCGCAGGAAATATCAATCGCCTCAAAAATACGCATTAGGCGTGGACTGAGCAGTATCGCGTCGGCGCGGGTCCGGGCAAGATCTGTGGCGCCATTCATAGCAATGGCAACGTCAGCGCCAGCCAATACCGGCACATCATTGATACCGTCACCGATCATCACGACACGCTCACCGCTGGCTTGTAACTCACGTAATCGCGCCAGCTTGCCCTCAGGCGATCTGCCAGCGTGCCACGTGGTAATATTGAGCTGTTCTGCCAAGCTTTCTACCGCTTCTTGCGTGTCACCAGAAAGTAGTTCTACTTTCAGTCCACGGGCTTGAAGTGCGGCAACGGTTTGAGCCGCATCTTCACGAACGCCATCGTGCAGCTTGAACCAGGCACGTGGTGCGTTGTTTTCACTGAGCAAAAGCCACTGGCCGGTGCCTGGCTGGGGCAGCGCGGTTGTCGTCGCAAAATCGGGTTTACCTAATCGCCATGTTGCGCCGTTCAAAGTGCCTTCTAGCCCGCTTCCGGTCACACTTTTGACGTTGCGTGCCTGCAGAGTGGCATCCCGAAATGGGCGAAAAGCCCTGGCAATGGGGTGTTCAGAGTGTGCCTCTAGCGCCGCTGCGATGGCTTGGGCACGCTCTTCACTGAGCGTCGTCTCGCTGTGGGCGAGATGCTGTTGGTCAATAGGATACGTTTGGGTTAGCTGCATTTCGCCGCGGGTCAGCGTACCGGTCTTATCAAAAATCACGCGGGTGACGTTGGAGAGTGATTCGATCGCGTCAGCACGTGTAATGAGTACGCCTCGCTGGCGCAATTGGCCATGTCCTGCTGTCAGCGCAGTAGGGGTGGCCAGTGCCAGTGCACAAGGGCAGGTGACTACTAATACCGAGAGTAGCACCCATAGCACACGAGACGGATCAATAAACCACCATGCTACAGTGACACACGCGGTAACGATCAGCAGCCGTAATACAAACAGGTGCGCCATACGCGCCGCCATCTGGGCAAGTCGTGGGCGACTTGCAAAGGCGCGATCGGTTAAATCGACAATACCGGCCACTCTGGCGCTATTGCCAGCATGGGTTACCTTTATGGTGAGCGGGTTTTCCATGTTTTGGCTGCCACCCACCACGCTTTCGCCTACCCGTCGAGTCACTGGCAAATACTCACCGGTCAGCATCGACTCATCAAGGCTGGATTCGCCGTCTTCGATAATGCCATCAGCGGGAACGCCATGACCGGGCTTGATGAGCACGCGGTCGCCTTCTTTAAGTTCACTGGCAGGCAGAATGCGTTCACTGCCATCAGCTTCAAGGCGAATAGCGGACACTGGCAAAACGCCGCTCAGCGCATTGCCACTGTGGCCGCTGCGCCGTCTGGCCCTACCTTCTACATAACGGCCAAATAGCAAGAAAAAGGTAAACATGGCGACCGAGTCGAAATAAACATCGCCAACGTTAAACAGCACTGCATAACTGCTCGCCAAATAGGCGCCGCCAATGGCTAGCGAGACCGGCACATCCATGCCAAGAACGCCGGTTTTTAGATCACGCAATGCGTTACGGAAAAAAGGTTGCGCTGAGAAAAATACCACGGGCGTGGCCAGGGCAAACGATAGCCAGTGAAACAGAGTGTAAAAGTCTTCGCTAAGCTCACCAGGCCCCGACACATAAATGGGAATGGAGAACATCATGACCTGCATCATCCCGACGGCCGCGACAATCAGGCGGCGCACATTCATGCGTTCTTCATGTTGCAAGCGCGTTTGGGCTTGGTCAGGTTCATAGGGCTGCGCATTGTAGCCAATGGCCGCTAGTTCAGCGAACAGCTGTGAGAGGTTGATGACGGCGGGGTCCCAGCTCACACGTAGGCGATGATGGGTAAGGTTGACCGCGCTAGAAGTAACGCCATCAAGTGCATTCAAACGGTGTTCAATGAGCCAGGCGCAGGCTGCACAGGTGATGCCGTCTATTGCGAGTGTGGCGCGTACTTGTCCTTCGTCACCCTCTGGGTGAACAAACTGCGCTTGTAGCCCTGGGTCATCAAATACCGACCAGGTTTCTGCTTTGGCAGCTTGGCGCTCGTCAGGGCGCTCTGGCATTTCTGTGCGATAGCGATAATAGCTTTCCAACCCGCCATCGACGATGGCATGGGCGACGGCTTCGCAACCTGGGCAGCATAGTGATTTGGATGTGTCGTCAATGTTAATTCGCCACGGTGCCCCTTCGGGCACCGGGTTGCCGCAGTGGTAGCAGCTAAGGGTGGTCGTGGTCATTCGTTCTCCGAGCGCCCGCCAGGTAGTAGTGCAATGGTGTTTTCGTCAGGAAAGCGTGCTTCTCCGATAAGGCGCCATTCTGATTCATCGCCTTGCTCTGGCTGCAGCTGTAGATACCAGCGATAGCGCAGATTGTCAGGTCCTTGAGTGATATAGCGACCTTCGCGCACATGCTCTAGTACAAACGACTGGTCACGATCGTCTTCGGTAGGAAAAATAAGATCTAGATAGAGCTTGTCTGGGCGAGCATCACCAGCAAGATCAACAACAATATCGCTGGTAAGCGGATCAATGCGTAACTCGGCACTTAAATTTAAAGTGCGCGCTTGCTCTTGCTTGGCGAATACCATGTTAATTGCTTTGCCGTGCTCGTAGTAATCTTCTTGTACCACCATACCGTCGTAGCTTTTGACCGACATAACCGCAAAGGTTGTGCTGACAATAATGGAGGAAAACAACAAGCCTAACAAAAACCATGGCCAGAACTGTTTGTACCAAGGCGTAATCGTAGGGTCTGACATAACGCATTTATCTCCTGGCGTTACCTAAGAAGCGGGCTTCACGCTCCTGACGGATTTGCTCATCTTGTTGTGCTTGTAGCACAAAAGTAATGGGGTGGCTGGGCTGGCTTAGATCTTGAGGGTTTGCCAGTACGGTGACGACCTGAATGCGAGATTCGCCTGCCGGCACGCTAATCGACGCGCTATCTAGCGTTAAGCTGGGAAGGCCTAACACACTGATTTGGTAAGTGTGTGGCTGGTTATCAAGGTTACGCACCGTGAGGCTGTAAACATTGCTGATTTGCCCTTCTCGGGTCATTTGATACAGCTGTGTGCGCTCACGCTCGGTGTCGAAACTAAGTGGAATGCGGTCGTTAACCGTCCAGGCAAACGCAACGACCATAATAATCAGCGCGGCAAAGTAGCTCAGCAGTCGAGGCCGTAAAATGTGGCTTTTCTTGCCTTCTAGCGCATTTTCCGTTGTATAGCGAATAAGCCCTTTGGGGTAGCCCATTTTGTCCATGACGCTGTCACAGGCATCAATGCAGGCTGCACAGGTAATGCACTCGTACTGGAGCCCATCACGAATATCAATGCCTGTTGGGCAAACCTGAACGCATAGCTCGCAGTCTACACAGTCGCCAAAGCCAGCTTCTCTCGCCTGAGTATGGCTAAGTGACTTCTTCCGCCGACCTCTTGGCTCGCCGCGTGCTTCGTCGTACGACACGATCAGTGTGTCGCGATCAAACATGACTGATTGGAAGCGCGCGTAGGGGCACATGTAAATGCACACCTGCTCGCGCAGCCAGCCTGCATTTAAATAGGTAAATACTAAAAAGAAGCCAACCCAAAAATAGGACCAGCCATGGGCTTCTAGCGTAGGCAGTTCCGTCACTAGCGTGCGGATGGGGGTGAAGTAACCCACAAAAGTGATGCCAGTAGCCAAAGAAATCAGTAACCAAGCGGAATGTTTAGCTCCTTTCCGCCACGCTTTGTCAGCATTCATTGGCTGCTTGTCTAGCTTAATACGGTGGTTTCTAGATCCCTCTATGCGGTGCTCAAGCCAAATAAATAAGAATGTCCAGACGCTTTGTGGGCAGGTATAGCCACACCAAACACGTCCAGCAAAAACAGTAATAAAAAATAGCCCAAAGGCACAGATAATAAGCAGCCACGAAAGTAATACGAACTCTTGGGGATAAAATGTGGCAGCAAAAATATGAAACTCTCGGCCTGGAAGGTCAAACCAGATAGCAGGGCGGTCGCCCCAGTTCAGCCATGGAAGCAGAAAAAAGCCCAGCATAAGCGCCCAGTTGGTGCTGCGCCTTACTTTCTGGAAGAGCCCTTTAATTTCGCGCACATAAATATGTCGGCGCTTAGCATACATGCTCTGAGTTGTACTTTCCCCAGGGGGATGGTGCCCAACGGGCGGCGGCGTAATATCTTGGCTAGGTATTTTTTCCATGGCGATGATCGCAGCTCACTAAGGCGGGAATGGGCGGCAGCATGGATATCGTGGCGTTAAACCTGCGACGCTAGATAACACAACTGTATGCCGTGTCGCTAAATAATAGTGTAACGGATAGAAAGGGTATCTGGACGGACGGTGGATGAAGAAAGGGTGCGGTATGAAACCGCACCCTCGTGATACTACCTACAAGCGGTTGCGACTAACTAAGCGATTAGTCGTTGAAGCGTAGGCTGTAGACATAAGCGGCTACTAGATGAACACGCTCTTCACCGATATAAGCCGCTTGTGCTGGCATGTGGCCGTTACGACCATTGCGCAGTGTTTGGCGGACAGAATCGGCAACGCTTTGTCCCGGTGCCAAATAGAGCCATACATCATCAGTAAGGTTAGGTGCGCCAAGCGCGGTATTTCCCGTTCCACTGGGTGTATGACATGCCGCGCACGCTGCTAGGAAAGTGCTTTCGCCACTGGCTGCACGGTCTGCATCATGCTCTTCGCCAGACATTGAGAGAACGTACTGAGTGAGGTTCTCAATGTTGTTCTCGCCAAGCTGCTGCCAGGCAGGCATTAATCCATTACGACCATTATTCAACGTCGTCATGATGTTTTCCGGCTCACCGCCATACAGCCAGTCGTCATCGGTGAGGTTCGGGAAGCCGTAACCACCTTGGGCGTTAGAGCCGTGACATACCGCACAGTTGTTCAGGAAAACACGCTCTGCTACCCGCATTGCTTCAGCGTCTTTTGCCAGTTCAGGAATAGGTATTTCCTGATACTGAGCAAAAATCGGTGTGAAGCGCTCTTCAGCACTCGCAACTTCTTCTTCCCACTGGCCTTCTTGGGACCAGCCCAAAATGCCTGCATAGTTACCTAGGCCTGGGTAAAGTACTAAGTAGCCCAAGGCAAAAATAACGGTGAGGATAAACAGCTTGAACCACCACTGGGGTAGTGCGTTGTCGTACTCTTCAATTCCGTCGGCCGCGTGGCCAGTGGTTTCTACATTGCCATCAGCGTCGGGCGTTTTATCGGTACGGCGGTTGGCAAATAATATCCAAACGGTTAGCGCGATGGTGCCCAACGTGATGACAATAATCCAGGCGCTCCAGAAGCTGGATAGGGAGTCACCCCATAAATTATTCATGTATTTTTATCTCCCCTGTCGTGGCGGGAATCCACTTCGTGCTCAGACGAAGCATGCTTGTCACGGGTTGGTTGCTTATCATCGTCATCGGCGAAAGGCAGGTTAGCAGCTTCGTCGAAGTCTGGTCTGCGTCGCTTGGAGTATGCCCACAGGCCAATGCCAATAAAAACGAAAATCAGTATCAGCGTGATAAGGCCGCTAAATGTTCCCATGTCCATAGCTTAACGAGTGCCCTCAAGCACGGTGCCTAACTGCTGCAAGTAGGCCACCAGTGCGGTAATTTCCTGGGTGCCGCGAACGTCTTCTGTCGCAGTGGCGATATCTTCGTCGGTATACGGCACACCTAATTGACGCAACGTGCGCATCTTGTCAGGAGTGGCGTCACCATCGAGGGTGTTTTCAAATAGCCAGGGGTAGGCTGGCATAATTGATTCGGGCACTACATCGCGGGGGTTGTAGAGGTGAGCACGATGCCAGTCGTCGCTATAACGGCCACCGACGCGGGCAAGGTCCGGCCCAGTGCGCTTGGACCCCCACAGGAAGTTGTGCTCATAGACCAGCTCCCCAGCCACGTTATAGTGGCCATAGCGTTCGGTTTCTGCCCTGAAGGGGCGAACCATCTGGGAGTGGCAGCCCACGCAGCCTTCACGGCGATAGATACCGCGACCTTCCAGCTCCAGTGCAGAGAGCGGCTCTAAGCCATCAACCGGCTCGGTGATCTTCTTTTGGAAGAAAAGTGGAACGATCTGAGCCAAGCCGGCGAAACTGATCACGACAAGGATCAATATGGCAAGTAGGCCAACGTTCTTTTCGATAATCTCGTGTTTCATTGGTCTCAACTTCCCCGTGTTAAGCGGCTTGCGGCGTTGGCTGGCTAAGGGTCTCACGACGCTTGACGGTCAAGTAAACGTTGAGCGCCATAATTAACATACCCGTAACCCAGAAAAGGCCGCCGATCAAGCGTACAAAGTAGCCTGGTGCGCTAGCTTCAACGGCTTCAATAAAGGTGTACATCAAGGTGCCATCAGCATTAATCGCCCGCCACATCAAGCCTTGCATAATACCGTTGACCCACATGGCGGCGATATACAACACAGTACCAATGGTGGCTAACCAGAAATGCACCGCAATTAGATTGACGGAGTACATCTCGGTACGCCCAAAGACCCGCGGGATCATATGGTACATTGAGCCAATGGTAATCATCGCTACCCAACCTAGTGCACCAGCGTGCACGTGACCAATGGTCCAGTCGGTGTAATGTGACAGCGCGTTGACGGTCTTAATGGCCATCATTGGCCCTTCAAACGTCGACATGCCGTAGAACGACAGCGCCACCACCAGGAAGCGAAGTGTTGGATCGGTGCGCAGTTTATGCCAAGCGCCAGACAGGGTCATCATGCCGTTGATCATACCGCCCCAGGAAGGTGCAAGCAGAATGATAGACATAATCATACCCAGCGACTGTACCCAGTCGGGCAGCGCTGTGTAGTGCAGGTGGTGCGGGCCGACCCACATGTAGATCATGATTAACGCCCAGAAGTGGACGATGGAGAGACGGTAGGAATAGATCGGGCGTTCAGCCTGTTTCGGCACGAAGTAGTACATCATGCCCAGGAAGCCTGCCGTAAGGAAGAAGCCGACCGCATTGTGGCCGTACCACCACTGCACCATCGCATCCACTGCTCCGGCGTAAACTGAGATAGAGTACATCGGGGTAACGGGGATCGCCGCGTTATTAACGATGTGCAGCACCGCAATGGTCAAAATAAACGCGGCGTAGAACCAGTTCGCCACATAAATATGAGACGTGGTGCGCTTTTTAATCGTCATTAGGAAGACGACGGCATAGCTGATCCATACGACCGCGAGCAAAATATTAATCGGCCACTCCAGCTCAGCGTACTCTTTGGTCGTGGTGTGACCCAGAGGTAGCGTCACGACTGCTGAGATAATGACTGCTTGCCAGCCCCAGAACGTAAAAGCCGCCAACTTGTCAGAGAAAAGCCGTGTCTGGCAGGTGCGCTGAACAACGTAGTACGACGTGGCAATGAGCGCCGAACCGCCAAAGGCGAAGATAACGGCATTGGTATGAAGAGGACGCAGGCGTCCAAAGCTAGTCCAAGGTAAGCCAAGGTTCAGTTGCGGCCAAACTAGCTGGGAGGCAAGGATAACGCCAAGCGTCATACCTACAATGCCCCACACAACGGTCATGATCGCGAACTGCCGAACTACCTTGTAGTTGTAGGTCGGGTGTTCCAGTGCTGTGTTCATTTCATGTTCCCATCGAACGCGGTTAGGGGGTAACCCGCAGCATTTTGCATTAGCATTTTGCCCGGGTGCGGCCACCCGCTTGATGATGCAGGTCAAGATCCGAGAGAGATTCTATCGCAGCCGCGCCCTAAGCTGAACACGCCAATAGAAGTAACACTGAATTATTAGGAGTTAATCTTGTCTTACTACGCGGGTTCTGGGTTCGTCGATATACACCCAGCAGCTTTAAACGATGCGTTAGCTAACCCCAGCGTACAGCGGTTTATAGTGACTGGGCACGGCCCGCTTTCGGTTTTAGGATCGCCTAAGGTGGGCCGAATACTACTTGCTCATGGCGCTGGGGCGGGTCATTGCTCTGTATTTATGCGGCAATTTGCCGCGACGTTAGCGGCGCAAGGCATGCAGGTGTTGGCAATTGATTTTCCCTACATGCAGCAGATTAACGAGCAGGGGAAGCGCCGTCCGCCACCCCCCATCAAGCAAACGGTGGCTAGCTTTGCCTCATGGTACGCGCTACTGACGCCTTTGAGCGATCAGCCCTTGTGGGTGGGCGGTAAATCGATGGGTGGGCGTGTTGCCACTTTATTTGCCAGTGAAATGCTCGCCAATGACGTGCATGGCCCTGGCGTTATTGTCGCAGGCTATCCATTTCATCCACCCAGAAAACCAGACAAAACCCGTTTGGAACATTTTCCCGCTATTCGTTGCCCCGTGCAGATTCTCCAGGGGGAACGAGATCCCTTTGGCAATGTAGATGAGGTTTCAGGCTATAACCTGCCTAATAATATTAACGTTGCTTGGCTTGCTGATGGCGATCATGATTTTAAACCTAGACGTGTTTCTGGATTAAATCAGCAAGTTTTGATTGACGAAGCGGCCATACTTGCGGCATCCTTCGTCCGCGCTCACCAAGCACGGTATGTGTGAGGAGTGGCAATACGCTGGTTTGAATCGAAAATTTGAACGCGCCGTGTTGACATCTCACTAAGTTCCTGTAGAATGCAGCGCCACGTGACCAGCGGGTGGTTAGCTCAGTTGGGAGAGCACCAGCCTTACAAGCTGGGGGTCACTGGTTCGAACCCAGTACCACCCACCATTTAACTGAATGTTTTTAAGCGCCCCTGAACCGCTTTTAAATAGCTGGTTTTATGGTTAGAAATAAGTGCCTTAAAGTGGACCGGTAGTTCAGTCGGTTAGAATGCCGGCCTGTCACGCCGGAGGTCGCGAGTTCGAGTCTCGTCCGGTCCGCCATCATCAGTTATTACCGCATAAAAGTTATCGCTATTCGGACCGGTAGTTCAGTTGGTTAGAATGCCGGCCTGTCACGCCGGAGGTCGCGAGTTCGAGTCTCGTCCGGTCCGCCACGATAACTTATCAAGTTGTACCATTTAAAGCACCATTGCTTTAAATGCCCTGGGTGGTTAGCTCAGTTGGGAGAGCACCAGCCTTACAAGCTGGGGGTCACTGGTTCGAACCCAGTACCACCCACCATTTATTTGGTCGTTTGGAAACGTGAAGCAGTAGCAATTGATGCATTAAGTGGACCGGTAGTTCAGTTGGTTAGAATGCCGGCCTGTCACGCCGGAGGTCGCGAGTTCGAGTCTCGTCCGGTCCGCCACGATAACTTATCAAGTTGTACCATTTAAAGCACCATTGCTTTAAATGCCCTGGGTGGTTAGCTCAGTTGGGAGAGCACCAGCCTTACAAGCTGGGGGTCACTGGTTCGAACCCAGTACCACCCACCATTTAACTGAATGTTTTTAAGCGCCCCTGAACCGCTTTTAAATAGCTGGTTTTATGGTTAGAAATAAGTGCCTTAAAGTGGACCGGTAGTTCAGTCGGTTAGAATGCCGGCCTGTCACGCCGGAGGTCGCGAGTTCGAGTCTCGTCCGGTCCGCCATTTAAGCACTCATCGACTAAAAGCTTTAGTCGAACGAATTCTAAAAAAGCCCAGATCAATGATCTGGGCTTTTTGTTGCGTATAATTTATCTCTCTAGACTCATTCTCTAGCGCCATAACGTGCAGCCATAAAGCTGCACGATAATATTAGGCGATAGCGCTTACCCCCGCTTTGGCGATCTGTACGTCCTGGTCAGGCTTTACGCCTGAGATGCCGACAGCACCCACGACGTTGCCATCGACGATGATAGGAACACCACCTGACAGCAGGCCTTGCAGCGGCGCAGAAACAAATGCCGTGCGCCCACCGTTAATCATCTCTTCAAACACTTGGGTCTCTTTACGGCCTAGTGCTGCACTGCGCGCTTTATGTGTTGCCACATCGGCACTGAAGGGCGCAGCACCGTCTAAGCGGCGCAGAGCGAGTAGATGCCCGCCATCATCCGTTACGGCAATGGTGACTGGCCAGCCGTTGTTATCGGCTTCTTTTTGAGCAGCATCTAGTACCTGAATGACATCGGCTTGGCCGAGAACAGCTTTGCTTTGCATCAAACTTTCCTTTTGATCAAGGGGAGTAAAGTGCCGCGCTATGGATTGCTTGTCAAAGCTTGTTAGCGCGGCAAAGTGAATTAGTGTTTATACCAGGGCAGCATCCACCACTTCCACCCAGTGGCGTACCGGGGTGCGATTGGCACTAGCAAGGTGGGTTTGGCAGCCAATATTGGCAGTGACGATAACCTCTGGGTTGCTAGCTTCCAGCGCATTGAGTTTATTGTCGCGCAGCTGTGTGGCAAGCGCTGGCTGGGTAACCGAGTAGGTGCCAGCTGAGCCACAGCATAGATGCGCATCTTGTACCGGCGTTAGCGAAAACCCCAGCTTGCTGAGCACGCCTTCAACCGCACCATTGAGCTTCTGGGCGTGCTGCAGTGTGCAAGGGCAGTGAAACGCCAGACGTTGGTGCTCTTTCAGCTCGAGTTTCTCTACGGGCTCTTCGCGCAGTATTTCGACAATATCTTTCGCCAGTGCGCTGACTTTTTGCGCTTTCTGGGCATAGGCTGGGTCATCTTTGAGCATGTCGCCATACTCTTTGACAAAAGCGCCGCAGCCGCTGGCCGTTTGAACAATGGCTTCAGCCCCTTGTTCGATCTGTGGCCACCAAGCATCGATATTGGCACGCATACGAGCGCGACCATCGTCCTGGGCATTCAGGTGAAAATCAATGGCCCCACAACAACCTGCTTCGCTGATGGGTGTCACGCTAATCCCAAGCCGGTCGAGCAGTCGAGCAGTCGCTGCATTGGTGTTCGGCGATAGACCTGGTTGAACGCATCCTTCTAATATTAGCACCTTGCGAGAATGACGTTGGCTATCCGGGCGTTGGCCTGCGTCGACTGGTGCCGGTGGCATCTTACTGCGTAGCTTGCCAGGCACCAGGGGTTTGAAGGTTTGCCCTAAGGACAGAAGTGCTTTGAAGCGCTTAGGATCTACCAGCATCTTACGCAGCGCATAGCGTTGGGCGCGTTCGGCCATGGAACGAGGAACCCTGCGGTCAATTTCTGCACGACCGATATCCAAAAGTTTGTGATATTCCACACCTGAAGGGCAGGTGGTCTCACAATTGCGACAGGTCAAGCAGCGGTCTAAATGCAGGCGTGTCTCTTCGGTGACCTGATCATTATCATCGCGGCTTTCCAGCAGCTCTTTCATTAAATAGATGCGCCCGCGTGGTCCGTCCCGCTCGTCGCCTAGCAGTTGATAGGTGGGGCAGGTGGCATTACAAAAGCCGCAGTGTACGCAGGTGCGCAGAATGCGCTCGGCCTCCTGAATATGCGGTTTTTGGCGATCAGCATCGGTAAAGTGCGTCTGCATGTCTACTCTCCTGATTAAAACGCCGCATAAAGACGGCCTGGGTTGAAAATGCCGTAGGCATCCAACTCGGCCTTCAGGTTGCGATGATACTTTTCGACCACGGGGTTGAGCGGAGTGAAGGGTGACTCTGCTCCACCTTGGGCGTAGGGGGTAAAGCAAGTGGCATGACCACCTGCCTGCTGGCAAGCCGTGCGCAACGTATCAGCTGCCGCGCTGGTTTTTATCCACCGCTGGCTGCCACCCCAGTCATAGAAGATATCGCTTTGGGGGATATCCAAGGCTAGCGGCGGCGTATTGGGGGGTAATGATAAGCGCCACAGTGCTTGCCCTTCATTCAGACTGAAAAAAGGATGCTGATGGTCGCGCAGTTGCTGCCAGAAATCGCTGGAAAGTGATTCACCACCCAGGCGTTCCTTGGTCGCATTAACGGAACTTGCGCCGCCTTCTAAACGAATAAATAGCTCGCCTGCGTGCCATCCGGCTGCGGTAATGGGCAGCGGCTGTCGCCCTAGTTCGGCGAGCTTAGCCAAGGCATCTTCAAGACTCATGCTTAGGCGTAGGCTGTGAGTGGCAGTAGGAATAGGCAGGACTTTAAACGAGATATCCGCTAGCACGCCTAGCGTCCCCTGAGCACCTGCCATTAAGCGTGAGAGGTCGTATCCGGCGACGTTTTTCATGACTTCACCGCCAAAACGCAACAACTTGCCTTCTTGGGTGATCACGCGTGTGCCCAAGACAAAGTCTCTTGCTGCGCCAGCCCATGGGCGGCGTGGGCCGGACATGCCGGTGGCAACAGCACCGCCAATGGTGCTGGCATCGCTGAATGCGGGTGGTTCAAAGGCCAGCATTTGATTTTCTTCGGCTAGAGCTGCGTTGAGTGCGCTTAACCGCGTACCGGCACGAACAGTAATTACAAGCTCTACCGGGTCATAAGAGATAATGCCGCTATGGGGCGACATGTTTAAGGCGTTGCCTTCTACCGCTCGGCCGTAAAAAGCGCGGGTATCGCCACCAACTATGCGCAGTGGCGTGCGGTTGGCATAGGCGCTGCGCACCTGTTCGCACAGGTCGTCAGCGATATCTTGATCGGCAGCATGTATCGCTAGTTCAGTCATGGTGATTCCTAATCATTATGCTTCCTAGTGGTTAGTCGACTAGGAGTCGCATCAGAAGCGTGGTAGTTCCGGATGCGGTAGTTCGTTGTTGTGCACATGCATCGCGCCAAACTCAGCACAGCGCGCCAGGGTAGGAATATTTTTTCCTGGGTTGAGTAAGCGCTGTGGGTCAAAAGCGGCTTTCAAGGCATGGAATACCGTTAGCTCATCGGCTTGAAACTGACTGCACATCTGATTAATTTTTTCGCGGCCGACACCATGTTCGCCAGTGATGGAGCCGCCCGCCGCGACGCATAGCTCGAGAATTTTTCCGCCGACGTCCTCTGCAAGAGCCAGCTCTCCCTCTTTATTGGCATCAAATAGAATCAGCGGGTGCATATTGCCGTCACCGGCATGGAAGACGTTGGCAATCGCCAAGCCACTCTCTTCCGACAGGGCGGCAATACCTTTGAGAACGCGAGGGAGTTCGCGGCGAGGGATGGTGCCATCCATGCAGTAGTAGTCAGGCGACATGCGCCCCACCGCGGGGAAAGCATTTTTTCGCCCTGCCCAGAATTTGGCCCGCTCAGCCTCATCGCGAGCCTGTTGAATGTCGGTCGCCCCCGCTTTTTCTAAGACGCGGCGAACGGTTTGGCAATCGTCGTCCACATCGGCTTCAACGCCATCTAGCTCACACAGAAGAATGGCTTCTGCTTCAACGGGGTAACCTGCCTTGATGAAATCTTCAGCAGCCTTGATGGCCAGCTTATCCATCATTTCTAATCCGCCAGGAATGATCCCCGCAGCAATAATGTCACCAACAGCACGGCCCGCTTTTTCTACGTCGTCAAAGCTGGCCATGAGTACCTTGGCGGTTTCAGGTTTGGGCAGCAGCTTTACGGTGATTTCAGTGACCACACCCAACATGCCTTCAGAGCCATTCATCAACGCGAGGAGGTCAAAGCCTGGTGCATCCAGCGCTTCGGATCCCAGCGTCATACGCTCGCCTTCAATCGTCATGACATCAACACGCATCACGTTATGAACGGTGAGACCATACTTGAGGCAGTGCACGCCACCCGCATTTTCCGCCACGTTGCCACCAATGGAGCAAGCGATCTGTGACGATGGATCGGGTGCATAATAAAGCCCGTAAGGGGCCGCGGCTTCAGAAATAGCTAAGTTGCGCACGCCTGGCTGTACACGTGCAAGACGAGCATCCGGGTCAACATTGATAATCGTGTTGAAGCGCGACATCACTAGCAAAACGCCTCGTTCAAGCGGTAAAGCACCGCCTGAAAGCCCCGTGCCTGCGCCGCGAGTAACCACCGGAACACCCAAGGCGTGGCAGCGTTTTAAAAGGCCTTCTACCTGTTCCAGCGTCTCGGGTAATGCAATCAGCATCGGCAGGATGCGATAAGCGGCAAGGCCGTCGCACTCAAAGGGATGCAAGTCCTCTTCACGGTGCAGCAGCGTTAAAGACGGCACTGCGTTTTGCAGATCATCTAAAACATCTGCTTTATCGCGGTGAATGAATTCGCCATCGAGGCGTTCATCGAAAAGAAAGTTCATGTTAGCTCCTGTGGGTGAGGAGAGCAGAAAATTATCTAATCACTTTATGAAAAATCTTTCCATAAATAACCAGTTCAGTGCTGGAAAACTTTTGCATACAGTGAAAATGCTAATAACGCGTTGGTGATTTACTGGTTCTGCTGAGGCTGTCGGGCAGCAATTCCTTGTGAAGCGGCCTGCTGGGTTGCCCTTAGGCTACCCAGCAGGGGTGACTCACTTTTGATTAACGTTTTCCCGTTACATCAGTGGGTCGGTAATGCCAATCACATAAAAGGCAATAAGGGCAATGATCCCAGTAAAGATCAGATAGTAGATCGTGGGAATAATTGTTTTACGAATCGTTGTACCTTCGCGACCCAGTAGGCCCACCGTCGCTGATGCGGCGACAACATTGTGAATCGCAATCATGTTACCCGCTGCGGCACCAACGGCTTGTAGCGCGACCATCATCGCGGTGGACAGCCCAAGTGTTTCGGCAACGCTAAATTGGAATTCCGCTAGCATCAGATTAGAAACGGTATTTGAACCGGCAATAAAGGCACCCATAGCCCCAACCGCAGGTGCAAAGAAGGGATAGATACCCCCCACGCTGTTAGCTACCGCCTGGGCCATCATGACGGGCATTGACACAAGATCAGCACCATTCACGCCAGAGTTAATCAGGATGCGCACCATGGGAACGGTGAAGATCAAGACAAAGCCAGCACCGAAGATGGTTTTAGTAGATTCAGACACGGCAGCGCTGATTTTCTGCGGGTTCATGCGGTGCAAGAAGTAGGTGACAATAACCACCGCGATAATGATGCCGCCTGGCAAATACAGCGGCTGTACGCCGCCACTGATACCGGCTTCGCCTAAAATGTTGCTCCAGCTTAGGTTAACGGAGGTCAGCGCAGCTTTCAGCGGTTCAACGATGCGTGAAGCAACCAAGAATACCGCGAGTAGGACGTAAGGAATCCAGCCCTTGAAGGTCGACATTGGCGCTTTACCAGCAACGTCATCTAGCTTGATTTGCAGGTTGCCGATCCATTCGTCTGGCCAAGACGTTGATTCAGGAAAGTCCCAGGTGTCTTTCGGTAGCAAGAAGCCTTTGCGAGCAGCGGGTACTACAATCGCTAAGCCCACCATTGCCCCAATCATTGACGGGAATTCTGGACCTAAGAGAACGCCGACCAGCATGTAAGGCACGACGAACGAAATGCCAGTAAAGATCGCAAAGGGTGCAATGGATAGACCTTCTTTCCAGGAGCGGTTCGCACCGAAGAAGCGCACCATGATCAATACCAAAATCAGAGGCATTAATATGCCTACGATGCCGTGAGTAATAGCCACAGAGCTAGTAATTTGCTGGAAAAAAACGTCCCACGTAGAGCCGCTAGCTTCCAACTGGGCAGTGATGCCAGCGCGATCCAGCCCGCTACCGACACCCACTACAACTGGGGTGCCGACGGCGCCAAAAGAGACCGGAGTGGACTGAATCATCATGCCGACAACAACGGCTGCCAGTGCAGGGAAGCCAAGCGCTACCATGAGCGGTGCGGCTACTGCTGCGGGGGTACCAAAGCCAGAAGCCCCTTCAATGAAGCAGCCGAATAACCAAGCAACAATTAGCGCCTGAACGCGACGGTCAGGGCTAATGCCTGAAAAACCGTTACGAATCGCAGTGATGCCGCCAGAATGCTTAAGCGTATTTAGCAGCAAGATGGCGCCAAAAATTATCCATAAAAGGCCTGCTGTTTGAATCAGCCCTTGAATGGTAGACGCGGCAACGCGGCTAAACGACATATCCCAAGCGGTCAGACCAATGACGGCTGCGGTCAGGAAAACAATCGGCATCGCTATTTTTGCGGGTATTTTAAAACCAATGAGCAAAATACCGGCAAGCAGCAGCGGCAGAAATGCCAGAAGTGCAAGTGTAGTTTCATTCATTTTAGGAATGGCCCCTTGTTATTGATTTGGTGTGCTCGGCAGATGCCAGCGGTCGTGGCAATGCTGGTTGGATCAGTGCGAAAGATACGGTTAGGTAGGAAAAATGGCTATATTGGATAATTGGTAAGACCAATTAAGAGTGGTTGTATGTATAGGCGTTGAACCACTCTTTTAAATTTAACGAATTGTTTTTATTTGCTTTTAAATTTCCACAATGCAGTAGGGCTGCCTGCAACCCATTAGACTAATAGACAGTACAGTTTCCATCTGAAAAGGCAGTACAGGGCAAATGAATGGAGCAAAAGTCGCTCGCTTACTTAGCTGATATGAAGACCTTCGGGGTGGGTTCAGAGCAAGTAAAACCCGTTACTTGCGTCCTTGGTGGCTTAAGCCCATTGTTGTCAGCGTGTGTTTGGTTTTAACCACGTTTCTAATTACAAGGAGGCCGTCACAGTGGCAATAACTCTTTATGACTTATGCGGACGCGATGAGCGCTTACGCTTTTCTCCCTATTGCTGGCGCGTTCGTATGGCACTGGCACACAAAGGGTTGGAATATACGACTGTTCCTTGGCGTTTTCTTGATAAAGAGGCACTTGCTTTTGCCGACTACGACAAAGTGCCGGTGTTAACCGATGGTGACACGGTTGTCACTGATAGCTTCGAGATCATGCGCTACTTAGATAAGGCCTACCCTGCCAATCCAGTATTGGGAGAGGGGGTGAGCTATCAACGAGTCCACTTTTTTAAGCTCTATATTGAGCGTAGCGTGACCCCGGCACTTTTTCGCACGGTCGCGCTGGATTTATTAGCGGCCATACATCCTGACGACCGTGCCTACTTCAGAGAGACCCGCGAAGCCCGTTTTGGTATGCGTTTAGAGGACGTCAATAATCCAGAGCAGGGGCGAGCACAGCTGAAAAAACTGTTGGCTCCTGTGCGTGATCAGCTTCGGAGTAGCCCATTTTTAGATGGCGAAGCACCCAGTGGAGCAGATTACCTACTATTTGGCAGCATGATGTGGGCATATACAGTGTCACTTGAGCCATTAGTTGACGCTAATGATCCGGTTGATGAGTGGTTTAAGCGTATGCTGGAGGTGCACGAAGCGGTCGCGGGTAAGGCCATTACTATTCGTGATCTATAATGTGTCAGGCGGCAATAATGCCGCCTGTATCCATCGTATGTACGAGGAAAGCCACACAAACGACTTATGTCGTATGTGTGAGAGGAGATGGCAATGATTGATCTGTATTACTGGACAACTCCCAATGGCCACAAAATCTCCATCATGCTTGAAGAAGCTAAACTTTTTTATTCTTTGATCGAAGACGTCAATCTGCAGGCGGGGGGAGAAATAGATGAGCAGGCACGTAACTACTTGTCTGGCAATCGCTAAGTAGTCACTGATTGGTTGATGAGGTTGCCGCCTTCAATCGCTAGCAGCAATATTATTAAAAAAATAATGTTGCGCTGCACAAAAGGCGCTGCTAGCTTTGTTGTTAGTAAAGGCAACCGCCTGATCATCGACCGCTTATCGATGCGTGTCGAATCGCTAGCTCACTTAAGGAGATTATGTGATGAACAAGGCCGCAGAGAAATCCACCCAGCAGTTTGAGTCTGTCTTTGTATCGCCAATGCGCTCTTATACCCTGGCAGCGCTTGATTATTATCAGCAAGTCGTCAGCGCGCAAATGGATGCAGCACGTGCATACTCTGACATGACGGTTGCTCAAGCACGCACATGGTTAGACGTTAAAGATGCCGACAGCTTTAAAAAAGCCATGGAAAGCCAGCAAAAAACAGCCTCTGACCTAATGGAGCGTATGAAAGGAGACTCTGAAAAAGTCACCTCCATTAGCCAAAACTTTATGCAAGAGAGCCAGAAAATGGCGGAAGAGACCACTAAGAAAGCCGTGGAAACCGCTAAGCAGTAACCTATTTTTCATTAGGTAAATGATTGATAGTAAACGATCAGACACTGTTAATTGATCGATGAAATGCCGCACCGTTAGGTGCGGCATTTTTTGTCTATATGCATTTAACGCGTTGTAAGACGTTATTTCTGCAAGCAAAAAAGAGTGGCTGTAGCGCTGTAATACTAGTCAGTTAAGGCTGACTAGTATTGCCCCCTAGCCCCATATAGCAAAGCGGCCACCTCCCAAGGCGTACACCGCACGTCATTCCCGAGTCACCGCACGTCATTCCCGAGTGGGGTTATCGGGAATCCACCTTGACCTTGGCCCGCAGCAGCCCGAAATCCCAGGTCAACATGGATTCCCGCTAAGGGCCTGCGGGAATGACGAAGTGGCAGGGCATGCGGGAATGACAGAACGGAAAGTGTCATTCCCGAGTCACCGCACCGTCATTCCCGAGTGGGGTTATCGGGAATCCACCTTGACCTTGATCTTGGCCTTGACCTTGACCTTGACCTTGACCTTGACCTTGACCTTGACCTTGGCCCGCAGCAGCCCGAAATCCCAGGTCAACATGGATTCCCGCTAAGGGCATGCGGGAATGACGAGGGCGGCTCGGAGGGCTGGGGTGGAGTCATCGTCAGGCACTTATTAAACAAAGCCAATCGGCGGTTTTTTTTGCGTTCAGAAAGAAAAAAGCCAGTCAGCCTTAACTGACTGGCATTAGGCTGTAGCGCTGGCGTTTTCGTGGTGATTGCCCGTTACAACGGCTGTTCAGCCCGGACGTTCAGCCTGAAGCGGGCGATACGAATAATCTCCTTAATTGCTGTTTCACGCTCTTCAGCTAAACCATTGTGTAAGCGTGCTTCAAACGCCGCCAAAATGGCGTGGCGATCAAGCCCCTTCACCGCAATGACGAAGGGGAAGCCAAATTTTTCTTTGTAAGCGGCGTTAAGTTGTTCGAAGCGGGCAAACTCTTCAGGCGTACATTGATCTAGCCCAGCGCCTGCTTGCTCGCGTGTAGAGTCTTGGGTCAGCTCACCCGACATCGCCGCTTTGCCTGCTAAGTCAGGGTGGGCCTGAATAACCGCAATTTGCTGTTCAGGTGTGGCCCGCTGCAGCATAAGTCCCATCAGGTCAGCTAGCGCATCCGGCGCGTCATGCGCATTACTTAACCCTTCTTTCCAGGCAGCTTCCGCCACCCAGGGAGAGTGCTCATATACATCGCCGTAATGTTGGGTAAAGCTTTCTAAGCTGCATGTGCTAGGAGCGGGTGAAAGGGTAAGTGATGTTGAGGTAGCCACTAAATTTCTCCAGTATGTTTAATCATGGGAATACTGTATACAATAAATGGTATCAACGGTACTCTTTGACCGATAGGTTAAGTCGGTCAACTGCTATCAACAGCAGTTACCAACAACTATTATCAACAACAGTCAACAACAACTGTGATTATTAAGGAGTTGCTATGGGACGGTTAACGACTCACGTACTCGATACCGCTAAAGGACAGCCTGGCCAGGGGATTACCATTGACGTGTTCCGCCTAGCAGGCACCACGCGCGAACACTTGGGCAGTGTGATTACCAACAGCGACGGTCGTTGTGATGCGCCTATCTTAGAGGGTGATGCCCTCACGGTAGGCGAGTACGAGCTGGTTTTCCACGCGGGTGACTACTTGCGCGCCCAAGGCATCGCTTCTCAAGAGCCGCGCTTTTTGGACGTGATTCCTTTACGTTTTGGCGTTGCAGATGCCAGCCAGCACTACCATGTGCCGTTACTGCTATCCCCTTATAGTTACTCTACCTACCGCGGTAGCTAGAGCTTGGCTATCTTTTCGCCGATTTTTGCCTAGCCTGACGTTCGCTCGCTGAGTTACCAGGTAAACCTGCTAGGACTTGTTTATGCAAGCATATATTATTGATTTTGCTAACTTATTGTTACGCTGGCTGCACGTCATAGCAGCCATTGCCTGGATCGGTGAGTCGATCTATTTTGTTATGCTGGATAATGGCTTAAGAACGCCGAAAGCAGCCGAAGATCGTGAAAAAGGCGTATTTGGAGAGATGTGGGCCGTGCATGGCGGTGGTTTCTACCATAATCAAAAGTATGCTACTGCGCCTGCCAAGCTGCCGAATGATCTTCATTGGTCGTTCTGGAAAGCCTATACGACGTGGCTATCGGGTTTTGCCTTGTTCGTTATTCTGTATATGGCAAACCCGGGCTTCTATCTAGTTAACCCCAACAGCAACTGGGCGTGGGCGGCGAGTATGACAGGCTGGCAGGCCAATCTACTGGCGCTGGCCTTCTTGCTCGGTGGTTGGGTGGTTTATAACGAGCTCTGTAAACGCATAAGCCCTAACATGGACCGCGACGGTCTTCTAAGCATTGCCGTTGCGGTGATGATGATAGTGGTCGCCTATTTAAGCACCCAGATGTTCACAGGGCGTGCCGCCTTTCTATTAACCGGGGCTGTGATGGCCACTGCCATGTCAGCTAACGTGTTCTTTTGGATTATTCCCGGCCAGCGCCGCATGGTGAAAGCCATGAAGGCAGGCGAAGCGCCTAATCCATTGGATGGCAAGCGAGGCAAGCAGCGTTCGGTACATAACACCTACTTTACGTTGCCGGTAGTACTGTTGATGGTGAGTAACCACTACTCTTTCATCTACTCCCATGAGCTTTCCTGGGTGGTCATGGTACTGTTTATTTTTGCCGGTGCCCTTATTAGGCAATTCTTTGTATTAATGCACGCAGGGAAAACACAGCCAGCCTATCCTGCCGTAGGGATAGGGCTTATTCTATTAGCGTTTTGGGTAGCCGCACCAAGCCCTAGTGCTGGTAATGCGAGCGCGTCTGGTGCGCCCAGCCAAGCCCAAATTTCAGGGTTAATTGATCAGCATTGTAGTCAATGCCATGCTCGCAACCCTGAGCATGCCGGTTTTTCAGCACCGCCTGCAGGCTACGCGTTTGATACTTGGGATGAAATCCTGGGACATCAAGCGCAAATTAAGCAAGTTGTCGCGAGTCGATATATGCCACTTGGCAACATCACCAACATGAGTGATGAAGAGCGCGATATTATTGCCGCGTGGGAGGAGTGATTAAAGTCGCAGACAGGAGACCCTATGAGTGATGCGCAGGCGGCGTTAAAGCAAAGACCCGTAGAAAAAGAAGGCGAGGAGCGTCACGAGTCAATCTATCGCGCGGTTAGCGACGCCATTGTAGAGCAGCGGCTAAAACCGGGTGCTCGGCTGCGCGAAGACGCCTTGTCAGACGTCTTTGGTATCAGCCGTACCGGTATTCGTAAAATCTTGCAGCGCTTAGCATTAGAACAGTTGGTGACGCTCACGCCACGGCGGGGAGCCAGCGTAACACGGCCGACTGCCGAAGAGGCCAAGGATGTGTTCGACGCACGCCAGATGATTGAGTGTGGGCTGATGCCTGATGTAGCAAAGCGGATTGGAGAGAAAGAAGCCGCTGAACTACGGGAAATGGCTCGTCAAGAGCGTCAAGCGCTGCGCAATGGCCAACAGAGCATCGCTATCCGCCTGTCTGCTGACTTTCACGTGCGCCTTGCCCAGCTTTCGGGTAACGCAACGCTTGCGGAGTTTGTTGAGCGTCTGTGCTCACGCTCGTCGTTGATTCTGGCGGTTTACGGTCATCGTGGTCACTTAGGCTGCGAATCCCACGATCACGATGATTTGATCGGCTATCTGGAAGCGGGCAATGGCGAGCGTGCGAAAGCGTTTATGAGCCGCCATCTCAAAGCGATTGAAGCCTCACTTTCGATGGTTGAAGAAGAAGAGAATGTGCCAGACCTGCAGCAGATTTTTGGTGGTTAAGCAGGTTAAGTAGTGAAATATAAGCAGTGAAAAAGCCAGGCCTAAAGGCCTGGGCTTTTTTGTGAAGGTAGGAAGTTAAATGCTGTGTGAGTGCTTACACCGCAGGTGCTGGGACGGCCTTAAACTGGCGCATTAAACCATAATAGAGCAGCCCACCTAATCCTGCGCCAATCAGCCAACCATAGCCGCCAAGGCTTTCGAACGCGGGCACGATGACCGTAGAGAGCGAGAATAACGCTGCACCGCCGAAAGCAATCAAGGCGCGGCTATTCCAGCCATTAACGTAGTAGTAAGCGCTGCTGGGCGCTGAGGAGAATAGCTCTTGCATATTGAGGTGTTGGCGTTTGATCAGATAGTAATCCACCACAATGATGCCGTAAAACGGCGCTACTATGGCACCTAAGGCGTTCACGAAGCCGGGTACGCCGATTTGGCTGATCACTGAAATCCATAGCGCACCGACAAAGAACGCAATCACTGCGGTAATCAGGCCACCCATTTTAAAACTAATTTTGCTGGGAAACAGGTTGGCCAAGTCGTAAGCCGGTGGAATAAAGTTAGCGACCAAGTTGATGCCTACGGTGGCCGCGAAGAAGGTGAGGGCAGCCACAATGGTCAATGGTAGTGAATCAACACGCTCAACAATGTCGGCGGGATTGGTCAGTGCATCGCCAAACAGTACCAATGTGCCAGCCGTAATGATTAACGCAATAAACGAGAAAAAGGCGACGTTTAATGGCAATCCCAGCAAGTTGCCAAGTTTCATTTGGCGCTCGGTTTTGACAAAACGCGTGAAATCGCCAAAGTTAATCACTACCGCTGCAAAGTAGGCCACCATGGTGCCAACAATTGCCAGAAACGCCCCAAGACTACTGCCACTTTGCTCACCGCTACCGCTAAAAATAGTGCTCACTGCGGGTAGCAGTTCACTTCCGGCCTGGAACCATACAATGATCATCAGTACGACCATCACCACATAAACCAGCGGCCCAGCCCAGTTTAGAAAGTGTTTGATGCGCTCAATGCCCTGCCAGAAAATGGCGATTTGAAATAACCAAACAATCACGAAAGACAGCCAAGCGACCCCTGAAAGGCCCAGAAAAGTGCTGCCATTGCCAGCCCCAAACAGGGCTGTGATGAGCAGCGCCACAGCCGTTGAGGCAAAGTAAGTCTGTACGCCGTACCAAAAAATACCAACGATTGCGCGTAACAACGCTGGCAGGTTAGCTCCCCGTACCCCCATGCTGGCGCGAACCATAACAGGAAAAGGGATGCCGTATTTGACGCTTGGTTTGCCGGTTAGGTTGACCAGGAACATGACAATGACACCGGCAAGAATGATGGCTGCCATCACTGCCCAGCCATTCAGGCCGTAGGACAGAAACAGCGATGCCGCTAAGGTGTAGCCAAACAGGCTTTGAATATCATTCGACCACACGTTGAAGATTTCAAACGCGCCCCAGTTACGGTCTTGGGGCTTTAAGGGCGCAAGGTCTTCATTGTAAAGAGTGGGATCAATTTGCTTTATATCGAGATCACTGCTGGACGGCTGCTTATTCATGGTTAACGCTCTCTTGTCGGAAACGATTGCCTGCCACGCACCGTGAGCAGGCAGACACGCATCATGGTTACTGGGTAAAACGTTGGCAGGCAGGCCAATGCTTCATCAGTAGGTAATAGGTCAACCCGGCAGGAATAAGGCTGGAGTACCATGAGATCGAAGAGAATGTCAGCGCGGCCACAATGCCGACTACCGTGGCAATTAAGGCGGCTTTGTTGACGCCTTGATAGGGGCCAGAAGGGTCGTATAGTTTACTAATGTCCAGTGTGCGGCGGCGGATGATGTAGTAATCGACGACGAGAATGGCAAAGATAGGCCCAAGAAACGCTGAGTACGTTTGTACGAATAGCTGCAGACCAGCAGCCGACTCAGGCTGAACAAGTTTCCATGGGAAAGTGGCAAATGCCAGTAGGCCTACAATAACGGTGGCGACCGGAAACTTAAGTTTGAATACGTCCATTAATACGTAGGTGGGGGGCACCACATTATTAAGTACGTTCGTGGTTACCTGTGCAAAGGCGATGAATAGCAGCGTGGTCATTAGCAGTGGCGTGTTGTCTACAGCGTTAGCAAATACCTGAATGGGGTCTGCTGTGCCTGTCGCCTCTGACACCATGTAGCCAATCAAGCCCATAAACAGCGTACAGGGCAGAATAGACATGGCATAGATCGTCGTTAATAAGCTCTGGCGGGTGCCTTTCTTGTGCTCTCGTGAATAGTCGCTAACATTCAGCATCATGGTGCTATAGATGCCCAGAAACAGCATGGTAGCGCTCCAGAACGGCAAGCCCCAAGAGCCTTCCATGGTCAAGATGCTGGCCGACAGCTCATCGCCGTAGCGTTGCACCGTGGCGTAGAACATATACATCAGCGAAAGCAAAATAAAGACGCTGCCTATATTCTCAAGCCATTTAATCCCCTGAAAGCCCAGCACTGACAAACCAATCTGCAAAAATTGGAAGGTAATAAAGTAGAAAATCAGATTATCGAAACCGAACAATGTGGCAGACACCATATTTAGCGCGCCTGCGCCAATCCAGCTTTGAAAGCCGTACCACACCACCGCTGGCACAGCCCTTACCAAGCCAGGAATGCGGGTGCCACTAAAGCCAAAGGCACTACGCGCTTGCACCATAAAGGGAATGCCATATTTGTAGCCAGCTGCGCCATTAACTGCCAGCGCAATACCGATCACAAAGCAGCCAATCGCTATCGCGAGTGTTGCCTGTAGTAGGTTTAAGGTGCCCACCACGCTTGAGCCCATGGCAAAGGTACCAATTGAGACGCATCCACCAAACCAGGCTAAAAAGTAGGACGTTCGCCCCATGATTCGCGTGCTTTGCGGTGCTAGGCTTTCTGCGCCGATGGCTTTGTCAGCTATTGCGGTGTTCGCAACGGATGGTTCTTCTGACGTAAGAGCAGGGTTGGAGTTGCTCATGTTTCCGTCCTCGCAAGATTATCGGTGTTATTGGCAGCCTGAGCGCATTACGCGCCCAAGCGATGCTTGCGGCATGGCGTGCTAACGGGAGTACAGTTATTTTTGAAGTTATTGTTTTTAAGGCCTGTTTTTAAGACCTGTTTTTAAGGCCAATCTTTTAAGTCATGGCTACTACGTGTTTTTTAGTGATATTTACCTTGGTAAGGGGAGGTGAAGGTCGGAGAGTGCAGAGAACTTGCCGGTAAATGCTTTCGGGCGCGGGTAGTCCAGGTCGCCATGTTTGCTGGTGTGGAGACCTAGGCTAACCAACGATTCGGCAAGTTTTAATGCGGCGCTAACGCCCTCTATCACCGGTAAGCCAACCTCGCGGGTGATTTCTTCAGTCAAATTCGCCATTCCGCCACACCCTAAAACGATGGCACCAATGCCGTCTTCATCGCGGGCGCGGCAGCACTCTTCGACAATGCGGGTAAAGGCGGCATCAGGGTGATGTTCAAGATCGAGAACCGGAATTTCTGCAGCGCGTATGCGGCGGCAGTGGTGGCGGAACCCATACTGCTCCAGCAAGTGTTCTGCAATAATGCCAGTGCGTCCTAACGTCGTTACAATCGAGAAGCGGGTGCTGACCAGCGTGGCTAAATGAAAGGCGGCTTCCGCAATGCCGATGACGGGGGCGCGGGTTAACTCTCGGGCTGCGAGTAAGCCAGGATCGCCAAAGCAGGCCACCACGTAAGCATCGATGCCGCCTTCACGCTCTCCTTTAAGAACTTCTTCGGCAACGCCTACCGCGCTAATGGCCTCGTCAAAATGACTCTCGATGGACACCGGCCCCGCATCGGGCTGGGTGGCGGTAACCGTTGTCGATTCCGCTGCCTGCCGCTGGGCGGCTTGATGAATGGCAGCCGTCATTGAGGCTGTTGTGTTTGGATTGATAATGCGTATATGCATGTTGAATCGCTCGCTGGTAGACAAAATTGAGCATATTGTATACGAAAATAGGGCGGTTTTGCGTGGATCGCAAGCCTTTTTATGCGCTTAAAGTATCGGCGTCGCTTGACCAAATGTTCAAGTTTCAACAGGTTAGCGACTTGCCTACTTTAAAATGCTAGCCATCTCAGCTAATTAAGCGGTTGTTGGATTGCGGTTGTTCTATAAAGTCGCTATTTTGTATACAATTATTTTCTGTATTGTAGATCTTTAATTTCAATAAAATGCTCTGCAACCAGCTATCTACAATCGTATAAAAGGAGCCGTTGAATGCCTCATTCATCTAATCGACCATCGAATGCTTACTCTCGCGACCTGGTGGGATATGGTCGCACTCCCCCTCATGCTAATTGGCCAGGCAAGGCGAAAATTGCTGTTCAGTTTGTGCTGAATTATGAAGAGGGCGGGGAGAACTGCGTCCTTCACGGCGACGCAGGGTCAGAGCAGTTCCTGTCGGAAATCATCGGCGCACCGGCTTACCCGGATCGCCACTTGAGCATGGAGTCTATCTACGAGTACGGCTCCCGCGCCGGGGTGTGGCGCATTCTGCGTGAATTTGAAAAGCGTGATTTGCCTCTCACGGTGTTTGGCGTTGCCATGGCGCTGGAGCGTAACCCTGATGTCGCCCAGGCATTTAAAGAGTTAGGTCACGAGATTGCCTGTCACGGCTACCGCTGGATTCACTATCAGGAAGTGCCCGAGCACGTTGAGCGAGAGCACTTGCAGAAAGCCATGGAGGTTTTCCAGCGTCTTTACGGTGAGAAGCCACAAGGCTGGTACACCGGGCGCGATAGCCCCAACACCCGGCGCTTAGTGCTAGACGAAGGCGGTTTCCTTTATGATAGCGACTACTACGGCGACGACTTGCCTTTCTGGACGCAGGTGACCGATAGTCAGGGAAGTGACCACAACCACCTGATTGTGCCCTACACGCTGGACAGCAATGATATGCGCTTTGCCGCGCCGCAAGGTTTCAACACTGCGGATCACTTCTTTACCTACCTGCGCGATGCCTTTGATGTACTTTACGCAGAAGGAGAGGAGGCGCCCAAAATGCTCTCGGTGGGCATGCACTGCCGCTTATTGGGTCGCCCTGGGCGTTTCCGCGCCCTACAGCGCTTCTTGGATTACATCGAAAGCCACGACCGTGTTTGGGTGGCCCGGCGGGTTGATATCGCCCGTCACTGGGCGGAACATCACCCTGCAACTCGTTAATTAAGCAGCTTAATAGGATGCTATGACGCCGCATATCGGACAGCGGATTACCGCCCAGTTTGACGCGCTAACTGCCCAGGAGCAGCGGGTGGCGAGTTTTATCCTCGATCACTTTGATGATCTGGCGGTGTATAGCGCCGCTGATTTGGCGCGTTTGACTGGGGTGTCCAAATCGACGGTTAGCCGCCTATTCAAGCGGCTGGGGTTTGAGAGCTACCGCACCGTTAAAGACCACGCCCGCCAGCTACGTAACTTGGGCGTGCCTTTGGTGATCGACCCCAACGCCATGCAGGAAGAGGCCGGGGCACCGTTTCAGCGCCATTTGCAGCGGGAGCAGGATAATCTACAGCGCTGCTTAAACGGCATTGAGGCGGATCAATTTGCGGCACTGGTAGAGCGGTTGGATAGCGCGCGTCATGTGGTCGTGATCGGCTTTCGTAACAGCTACCCGCTAGCGCTGCATTTTCGCCAGCAGTTGATTCAGGCGCGTACCCAGGTGCGGGTGGTTCCTCACCCAAATCAGTCGTTAGCGGAAGAGATTGTTGATCTCACCGAGCAAGACGTGGTGGTGCTATTTGGTTTTCGCCGCCGCCCAGCGGCATTTGCTTCGCTAATTGATGCACTTGAGCGAACACCTGCCAAGGTAGCCTTACTGGCTGACCCCACCGCGATCAATTTTGCCTCACAGGTAACTTGGTTTTTTGAAGCGCCGCTGGAAAGTCTCTCCGCTTTCGATAGCTACGCCGCCGCCAATAGCCTGATCTGCTTGATCGCCAACGGCGTACTGCATCGGCGCCTTGCAGAAGGGCGAGAGCGCATCAGCGCGATCAGCGATGTTTACGCTGAGCTTAGTGAGTTGGAAGCGCCCACCAGCGTGGACTGGGGCGCCCAGTAGGCTTTGCACGAAAACTGTCTGCGCTCGACAATATGGCGTTAAAAATAGCCTCGTGCGCGAGTCCGATCAAAATGCTCACTTACAAACCCATCTCTGCCGTGCGCTAACCTGTCCACTGTGTTGCCTGAGCGAAAATAAGAAAGCCCAGGGCAATCGCTATCCAGACGCAAAAAAGTGGGAAGAAGAATTTGACCCACTTTTGCCACGGTACACCCGCCAGCGCCAGGGTCGCCATAAAGTAGCCCGAGGTTGGGTAAATGATATTACCGATACCGTCACCCAACTGGAACGCCAGCACCGCCGTTTGGCGGGTCACGCCGATGATGTCGGAGAGCGGTGCCATCAGCGGCATGGTGACCAGCGCTTGACCGCTGCCGGAGGGGACAATGAAATTGAAGCCTAGCTGGGCGAAGAACATGCCAATCGCTGAGAGCAGGGTGGGCAGGCCTCCGACGAGGTTGCCAAGCCCAAACACCAGCGTGTCCATGATTTGGCCATCTTCCAGCATCACCGCAACACCCCGCGCGACGCCGGCGATCATGGCCCCAACTAGTACATCGCGGAAGCCCTGGTTGAAGCCAGCGCATATTTCGTCGGTATCGAGGCCTGCGATTAGGCCCACTACAATCCCCATGATGATAAATAGGCCTGCCATCTCCATCATGAACCAGCCTTGCTGCAGCACGCCATAGACGAGTACCGCGAAGAAGGCGAAGGTGGCAACGGCAGCCAGTTTCTGGCGAGCGGTGGCGATTAAGGCAGGGCTATTGTCAGCATGCTGGTAAAGCGTACGTTTTTCGGATTCGCTAGTGTCACTGCTCAGCAGGCTAAGCGAAGGAGTCTGGTGCACCCTGCGGGCATAACGCATAACGAAGAAAATGGCCGCGGCTAACATCACCACAAACGCCATGACGCGCAAGCCATAGCCGGAGTAGAGAGGAAGATCTGAGAGTTGCTGCCCGAGGCCGGTATTGATTGGGTTGAGTACCCCTGTCGTGAAACCGACGGTGGTGGCACAAAGTGCCACTGCCGCTGCAGTGACTGAATCGAAACGTAAGGCAATCATTAGCGGCAAGATAACCGGCACATAGACCAGCGCCAACTCCTGGGTACCGATAACCGTCGCGATCAGTGCAAATACCGTCATTAATACGGGGATAGTGAGCAGGCTCTGTCGTGCAAAGCGACGCGTCAGCTTATCAACGCCTATTTCAATAATACCGGTGCGCCTTAGCACCATGAACATACCGCCAATCATGAAGGTGAAAAAGACGACTTCACCGGCACTCATCAAGCCATTCGGGATCGCCAGCATAAAGTCGATGATACCAATCGGTGAGGAGGCGATCTGTTCATAAGAGGTCGGGTCAATAGTGATACGACCATTGGGGCCAGGAACACGCTCGAACTGCCCGGCAGGCACAAAATGCGTCGCTATTGCTGCTAAGCCGATAAAAATGAACAGAACCACGTAAATATCAGGGATCCGACACCAGCTTTTTTTAGCCGCAGGGCTATCAGAGGAAGACGAAGAGAGGGGACGTTGGGACATGTTATGCCTCGCGTTATAAGACCGCCATAGATGACGGCTATTGTTATTAATACTTACCTGGAGCAACGACATGGTCTGTGGAAGCAACGAGCAGGTCGACCAAAGTTGCTGTATATGGGCATATCCGTATAGTTTTAGATTTATGAAACGAAAGTTGCCAAATAATTTACTCTTGGGAGAATTGTTTCATAAGTATTTCGTTAAATCGCTTTATTGTGGCTCGTTAATCTTGTATACAATATGAGAGTATTGTGTCTTCACTAAGTCATATAGGTTCTAAAATGCCAGCTAACTACTACGCCCCTACCGGGGGGCATCCGCCACAAACACAGCTAACCGCTGACCGTGCCGTGTTCACAGAAGCGTATGCGTTGATTCCCAAAGGCGTGATGCGCGATATCGTCACCAGCAACTTACCTTTCTGGGAAGGCACTCGGTTATGGGTGCTGGCGCGTCCGCTTTCAGGCTTTGCTGAAACGTTCTCGCAATACATTATGGAAGTACAGCCTGAGGGCGGCAGTGAAAAGCCGGAGTTAGACCCCCAGGCCGAAGGCGTACTGTTCATTGTGGAAGGTGAGTTAACGCTTACTCTGGCGGGTGAGCGCCACACGATGCGCCCCGGTGGCTATGCGTTTCTTCCCCCAGGTAGCCACTGGCAAGTGCGCAATGAGTCATCTGCGCCCGTACGTTTTCACTGGGTGCGTAAAGCGTATCAGTTTGTAGAGGGACTAGACGTACCGAAGGCTTTTGTCACCAATGAGCAAGACATTGCTCCCCTCGAAATGCCGGGAACCGAAGGTCGCTGGGCAACCACGCGCTTTGTCGATCCTGCTGATGTGCGCCACGACATGCACGTCAATATCGTGACTTTTCAGCCAGGTGGCGTGATTCCTTTTGATGAAACTCACGTGATGGAGCATGGGCTTTATGTGTTGGAAGGGAAGGCGGTGTATCACCTTAACCAGCAATGGGTTGAGGTAGAGGCAGGCGACTTTATGTGGCTTCGCGCATTCTGCCCTCAAGCGTGTTACGCCGGTGGTCCGGGGCCATTCCGCTACTTACTGTACAAAGACGTCAACCGCCACGCCGCACTCAAGCTCTAGCATTGAGCTCAGGCGTTTAAGTTCTGGTATACAAGTTCTGGTATATAAGTTCCGGCGTTGGCTGCTTCGCTGTGTTGTTATTCGGAGAAGCAGCCTATTTTAGGATTTTATAATGATTAAATTGATAGCCGAACCACTAACAGCCGAGGCGTTTGCGCCTTTTGGCGATGTGATAGATGCCCGCACATCAGCGTCGTTTCCCATTAATGCTGGTCGTACCCAGCGCCATCATGATCTGGCGAGCGTTGAGACATTAGGCGACAACGCCCATGCGCTGATTAATATTTTTGTCAGCCAGCCGATTACGCTACCGTTGGAATTAACCTTTTTAGAGCGTCACCCTCAGGGTAGCCAAGCCTTTATGCCGCTGCATCAAGAGCGCTTTATTGTGGTGGTAGCCCCCCCTGGTGACACCATTAACGCTGCAGATGTACGCGCGTTCGTTACTGATGGCCGTCAGGGCGTCAATTACCGGGCAGGCACTTGGCATGCTATTCAGTCGGTGCTTGAGCGTGAGGGCGAGTTTTTAGTGGTAGATAGGGGAGGTGATGGCAATAACTGCGATGAGTATTCGCTTGATATTACCGTTACTCTAGGCGAATAACTTGCGCTAACAGCATACGGTTGTCATCTTGCTCAGGTTAGCTTTTGACTGAACGAGAAAAATAGAGCGCACATTGCGCGTAGGAGACCAGCATGTCACAAGCCCACCGTTTGCCAAAACTACTCAAAATGCTGCGTCACTACGACGACCCAGTCAGCGGTGCGGATCTGGCTGAAGCGCTAGGTATACCGCTGAGTGTTCTCTACAAAGATATTGCTGTGCTTAGAGCCGTTGGGGTCGAGATTGTTAGTGAACCAGGCCAAGGCTATGTTCTCCCGCCTAGCGCTCAATTACCTCCCCCAACGCTCAGTGAGCCAGCCGCCGAACGGTCTGACGAACTGGTTTTCTATACGCATCCCCTTTCGCGGGGAGGCATTGTGCACTGGATGCTTGAAGAGCTTGGTGTGCCTTATCGCTTAGTGGTCCTGGAGTATGGGTCCACAATGCATTCGCCAGACTATTTAGCCATCAACCCGATGGGCAAGGTACCAGCTATTCGCCACGGTGAGCGAGTGGTCACGGAGGCTGCCGCTATCTGTGCTTATCTTGCCGATGCTTTCCCCGAGGCTGGTTTGGCACCGCCGCTTTCAGCAAGAGGCGACTATTATCGCTGGTTATTCTTCGCTGCTGGGCCGCTAGAAGCCGCTGCCTCGCTTAATAGCTTGGGCTTCCAACCTGATGCAGAGCAGCGTATGCGGCTAGGTTCTGGCGACTTTGCGACGGTGATTGAGGTTCTGGCTGCGGCCGTTAATGGACGCCGCTACATCGCTGGTGATGCTTTTAGCGCCGCCGATGTTTATGTCGGTTCCCACATTGGATGGGGAATGCAGTTTGGAACTCTTCCACGCCGTCCTGAATTCGAACATTACTGGGCGGGGCTGCAAAACCGTCCTGCACGGCAGCATTGCGAGCTGTTCATCCAGCAGGCGTTGGCACAGTAGTTACCCTGTGAGTGGTGACGCGCCAGAGGTAGTCGTCCCCACGCTGATGAACGCTTATTAAGTTTTTATTCTCATTCTATTAATAATTAGGAAAATTATGAACGCACTGCACTTCTCTTCGATCCGTCGTACTAAAATTGTCGCCACCCTGGGCCCCGCCAGCGACCGGGAAGGTGTCTTAGAAGCCATGTTAGCGGCGGGTGTTGATGTGGTGCGTTTAAATTTCTCGCATGGCACCGCGGATGATCATCGTCGACGCTTAATGCGCGTGCGCGAGATTGCTGCTCAGCTGGGCCGAAGTGTCGCAGCGCTGGGTGACCTTCAAGGCCCTAAAATTCGTATCGCGCGCTTCAAAGAGGGCGCTGTGGTTCTTCAAGAGGGCCAGCCGTTTATTCTCGATATGGCGCTTGATGGTGATGCGGGCGATGTGCACCAAGTGGGCTGCGACTACAAAACCTTGGCGCAAGATGTGACGGCCGGTGACCGCCTACTGCTAGATGATGGTCGTGTGGTACTGGATGTCACACGAGTAGATGGCCAACAGGTACACACCGACGTGGTGGTGGGCGGTAAGCTCTCCAACCATAAGGGTATTAACAAACAGGGCGGTGGGCTTTCTGCTCCCGCGTTGACCGAGAAAGATAAAATTGACCTAAAAACCGCTGTTGAGATTGGTGTCGACTACCTTGCTATCTCATTCCCTCGTCATGCGGAAGATATGTTAGAGGCGCGCCGTCTACTCGGTGAAGCAGGTAAAGATATTGGCTTAGTTGCCAAGGTGGAACGTGCTGAAGCCGTAGCGGATGAGACAACCCTTGACGGCATTATTGAAGCATCAGAAGCGGTCATGGTGGCGCGTGGTGATTTAGGGGTCGAGATTGGCGATGCCAAGTTGGTCGGCGTGCAGAAGCGCATGATCAAGCGCGCACGTTCGCTTAACCGCGCTGTGATTACCGCCACGCAAATGATGGAAAGCATGATTTCTGCGCCGCTGCCTACCCGTGCAGAGGTATTCGACGTTGCCAACGCGGTGCTGGATGGCAGTGATGCGGTAATGCTTTCCGCCGAAACGGCTGCAGGTGATTACCCACTGGAAACCGTTGAGGCGATGGCACGAGTATGCTTAGGCGCCGAGCGTGAGAAAACTGCCCAAGAGTCAGGACACCGTATTCATGAAGGTTTCTCACGGCCAGACGAAACCATTGCACTTTCGGCAATGTATGCTGCTAACCATATGAAAGGCGTGACTGCGATTGCCTGTATGACCTCTTCGGGTTATACGCCGCTAATTGCCTCGCGTATTCGTTCAGGCTTACCTATCGTAGGACTTGCCCACACCCCCATTGCTCAACGCCGTATGGCGCTTTATCGTGGTGTTGTATCACTGCCGTTTGATACCTCAGCAATGAGCGCCACAGAGTTGAATGACGAAGCACTGACGCTGTTGGTTAAGCAGGGTGTTGTTAAGCTTGGCGATCATGTGATACTGACTCGAGGTGATCATATGAACGCTCATGGCGGCACTAATACCATGAAGATCATGGCAATTACCGAACAGCATATTGAGCAAGCGCAGCGCTGATTGATGCGAATCCTGCTATTAACGTATTTACTGTTTGTTACTGCGCCTGTGTTTGCAGGCGCACCTATTATTGCAGCAGCTTCTAATCTGCAGTTTGCACTGGAAGAGGCTGCGCAACGCTTTACCCAGCAAACGGGCCATGCCCTGCGCCTCAATTTTGGTTCCTCCGGAAATTTTCGCCGCCAAATTGCTCAAGGGGCTCCCTTTGAGCTATTTCTCTCGGCGAACGAATCTTTTGTACAAGCGCTTTATCAACAAGGCCACGTCGATAACGAGGGCGTTATTTACGCTCGTGGTCGGCTAGCGTGGGCGCAGCCTAAAGGAAAGTACCCACCACCTGAGGCACACACGCCGCTTGCTGGTGTTTATGAAGCTATTGCCGCACTTGAGGAGGGGCAGCGTCAGCGTATCGCGATTGCCAGCCCTGAGCACGCGCCTTACGGAGTTGCTGCTCAAGAGGTATTGCTACAGGCTGGGCTGTGGGAAGCTAGCGAGCCATTGCGCATTCAAGGCGAAAATGTATCGCAAACGCTGCAGTTTGCTCTGTCGGATGATGCCCGGGGTGGGTTAGTAGCGTACTCATTAGTGCTGGCTCCAACCCTCAGCGAGCGAAGTGAGTTTGTATTGATTCCCGAAGCGTGGCACACACCGTTGCGTCAACGTATGGTACTTACACCTCAGGCAGGAGAGGTGGCTCAGGCTTTTTATGCATGGCTTCAGCAAGCAGACGCGCAGGCTATTTTCCAACAGTACGGTTTTAATACAGATTAATGGACTGGACAGCGCTCTCGGTATCGCTGCACTTAGCAGGCTTGACCTGTCTTTTTTTGCTGCCCGTTGGGGTGTGGCTAGGCCGTGCATTGGCTACCGCACATTTTCGCGGCAAAGGGCTATGCGAAGCGCTAGTGGCGTTACCGTTAGTGTTGCCACCCACCGTGCTTGGCTTTTACTTGCTACAACAATTTGGCCGTGACGCTCCCCTGGGAAGTGTTTGGGCTTTGTTAACAGGAGGCGGGCTCAACTTTACTTTTAGCGGTATCTTGCTCGCCTCACTAATCGCTAATTTACCTTTTGCAATTCAGCCTATTCAGCGTGCGTTTGAGAATGTGCCAACTAATCTGCGTGAAGCTGCCTGGTGCAGCGGGCTGAGCCCTTGGCAAACATTTTTGCGCATTGAACTACCGCTGGTATGGCCGGGCATTCTTTCCGCTCTCGCATTAACATTCGCCCATACGTTGGGAGAGTTTGGGGTGATTTTAATGGTCGGTGGTGCGATTGATGGGGAAACCCGCACGCTAGCGATTGCTATCTATGATCGGGTCCAGGCGTTCGATGAGCAGGGGGCCGCACGTATGTCAGCGCTGTTGTTATTGGTGTCGTTAACGACCCTAGGTCTGGTATACGGGCTTGCAGGCAAGCGCAGGTGGGGACGTGGCTAAAGTGAATACGGGCAGTGGGCTGGAGGTAATGGCTAAGCAGTGCGGTCCGATACCGCTGGATGCGACATTTAGCTGTCCTGCGGGCGAACTTCTAGCACTGGTAGGCCCGTCCGGCAGTGGCAAAACCACGTTACTGCGTACTATCGCTGGCCTGTATCAGCCAGAGCAGGGCCATGTGGCATGTTTGGGCAGCACTTGGTTAGCAACGGAGCGGCGCTACTCGCTTACCCCCCAGCAGCGAAAAATCGGCATCGTATTTCAAGATTATGCGCTGTTTCCCCATCTCAGTGCGCTAGCGAATGTCCAGCTTGCCCTGGGACATCTTCCTTATTCTGAACGTCCGCTCCGTGCGCAGCAGTGGCTTGCCAATGTGCGTTTGGAGGGGCTGGAAAAGCGCTTTCCTAACGAGCTTTCTGGCGGCCAGCGCCAACGAGTGGCGCTGGCACGCGCCTTAGCTCGTGAACCGCAGGTATTGTTGCTAGATGAACCCTTCTCAGCCGTTGATCAGGTGACCCGACGCCGATTGCAGCGAGAACTGGCGCTGTTGCGTCAGCAAATATCGATTCCCATTATCTTGGTTACCCACGATTTAGAAGAAGCCACTGCGCTAGCAGATCAAATCTGCGTGCTGCATAACGGCGTAAGTCTTCAGCAGGGGAGCCCGGAAGCACTATTTCGGCGGCCTGCTTCGCCGCTGGTGGCAAGGCTTTTAGATCGCCACAATATTTTTGAGGGTGAAGTAACCAGTGTTAATGGTCACAAACGGCTGCAGTGGGGGGATCGATACTTAGAGGTTGCCGCAGGCCTCTCTGGTCTGCCGCTGGGTGAGAGAGTGACGTGGTACTTACCGCCTTCCGATATTGTGTTGCATCGCCGTGGTCGGCCTTCACAGGGTGAGCGTGAAAACCCGGTGGCCGCTATTGTGCATGAAATGATCGTTCTCGGCGGTATCACCTCAATCTCGCTGCGCGTTTTGCATGGCGATATGCTACGTTTCGATATTGCCACCCATGCTGCTAGGCGCAACCAGCTAGCACTGGGGGAGCCGGTATATGTGTCGCTGCTTGCTGAAGGCATTCATATTATGTCAGGAAAACATGTGGCTATGTCGTCACGCCATATATCCTCAAATAACCTAGCTTCAAATAACCAGTCCGCTAATAACATGCCCTCTCACCATAAAAGGAACCTGCCATGACTGTTACTCGCCGTCAGCTACTGAAGACGTCTTTGGGAGTTTCACTAGCGGCGAGCTTACCGTTGCCGCTGTTGAGCGCTTGGGCTGATGAATCTCGCCAAGCCTCGACATTGCCATTAGCGGTTCACAGCCAGGAAGGCCCTCATCGATTAGACGTTGAAGTTGCCGAGACCGCCGCTCAGCGACAGCGCGGCTTAATGGAACGCGAGCACCTGCCGGAAGCGCGTGGCATGCTGTTCCGGTTCGAGAGCGAACAGCCCGCTGGCAACGCCTTTTGGATGTACCGCACGTTAATCCCCTTGGATATTGCTTTTATCAACGGCGAAGGGCGGATTGTGGCGATCAACACCATGCAACCCTGCGCGTCCGATAGCCCTCGTGAGTGCCCCGCATACCCCGCAGGTGCGTCTTATCATGCTGCGCTGGAAGTTAACGCAGGCTACTTCGCTGAGCGTGGTATCCAGGTGGGCGACTGTGTATCAGTCCCTGCTTTGGCTGGGTTTTGCCGCCCTGATGCATAGCACTTATAACAGGCACTTAGAAACAGTACGCCGACACCGGCGTACTACAATGGCTTTGCTGGACGACGCTTACCAACGTTGAGCACGATCAGAGCAATACCGGCTACCACAAGCCCCCCGCCTGCCAGCTTATGGATTCCTAAGCTGTCGCCCATCAATAGCACGCCCAAGCCAACAGCAAGTACCGGTACCAGTAAGGTCATTGGTACCACGCGATTCACAGGATGACGGCGTAGTAAGGCATACCAAATGCCATAAGCAACAATTGATGACATTACCGCGGTGTAAATCATCGCTCCCCATCCGCGCCAGCTTGCTTGCTGAATGGCCTGCCACTGGCCTGTTTCAAATAGCCAAGACCCTAACGCGACCTGAGGAACCGCAAACAGCGCTACCCAGCCTGCCAGTGCTAAGGGAGCGATAGGCGGACCGCGCTTAATCAACAGTTGGGAAACTGCCCAGCCAAACGCGCTTAACAAAAGAATCGTCAGCGGCAGTGGCGAGGGCAACGTTGGCCCGCCTGCGAGCACAATGATGCCCGCGAAAGAGAACAGCAGCCCCGCGATGCGCTTTGCTCCCAGTTTTTCTTTAAGAAATACCACTGCCAGTAGCGTGGCAAACGGCATACCCATCTGTACCAACAGTGCACCAGTGCCTGCTTCTGCTTGGCCTAAACCGATAAACAGCAGCGCAAAATGCAGGCTGCCAAACGTGAAAGAGAGTAAGAGCAAAAAAGGCAGCTGAGCGCGAGCGACAGGGTAGAAAGGCACCAATAGGACAGCGACCAGCGCAAAGCGCAGGGTAGTCATTAGTAGTGGCGGTAGCTCCGCCACCCCCACCTTTATGACAATAATATTCAGCGCCCAAATGGCGATGACAAATAGGCCTAACAACAGGTCGCGTAGTGGCACGGTGATATCCATGGCTAGATGAAAAAAGATGCTCATTATAGCAGCTCGGGTGACTGCAAAAATAATGCAAAACACTACGGTTCCACTGTGTTGTTGTAGTGCGTCATACCAAAGTTTAAAGTTTCTTTTTAACAATATTTAAAACTTTATAATCAATAATTTACTCCTTAATTGACGTTTTAATAACGTTATCATCCACTCATCGAAGACCAATAAATCAGCCTTTTCTTGCATATGTTTCGGTGATGCTCTAAAAAAATGTAACCGATTACATTTTTGGCGTCGGCACTTTTACAACGCATAACAAGCCAACAACAATGAGGTGGATATGGATACCCCGCTACGCCCAAAACGTTTGGGCACACAGGCTCTGCTGGCTGCTAGCGCAGTGACGCTGTCAGTGCTGAGTATGCCTGGCGTTGCTCAAGCTCAACAAAGCAGCACAGCAGAATTACCCATTGCTGTTCAAATGTATACGCTGCGTGATTTTGGCAATTTGGAGGAGCAGTTAGCCGCCGTAAATCGGGCGGGAATCTCTGCCATTGAGACGGTCGGAACCCAGGAAGTATCAGCCGAAGAACTCAACGCTTTGTTAGAAGAACACGCGCTTGAGGTGATCTCAAGTCATGTACAGCTAGACGATTTGCGCAATCGCTTAGATGAAACGGTGGAGTTTAATCAGGCGGTGGGTAATGACACCTTAACAGTGCCTTATCTAGCCGAGGATGCACGGCCTAGCGATGTCGAGGGCTGGCAGGCGCTGGGTGAAGAGTTAGGTGAGATTGCCGCTGAGCTCGATACCGAAGGTTTCCGGTTGGCGTACCACAACCATGATTTCGAGATGGAAGTGTATGACGGTAAAACCGCGTTAGAGCATCTGTTTGATGCGGCTGGATCTGATCTGCTGGCAGAGTTGGATATCGCCTGGGTGGCACGTGGCGGGTTTGACCCGGTTGAGTATGTCTCGCGCTTCGATGGGCAACTGTTTGCCGTTCACGCCAAAGATAATGCTCCAGAAGGCACCGCTGAAGAAGAGGGCGGTTTCGCGACACTCGGGGAAGGTGTACTGGATTGGGATGCCATCTTGCCCGCCACCGAGGCCGCTGATGTTGAGTGGTACATCATCGAACACGATATGCCACTCGACGCAGAAGCGGTGATTACCGAGGGCAACAGCTTCTTGCAGGAAAAACTGACAGCGCTTCGAGAAGAGTAATGCACGCCTAGGCCATCTCATTTAGGTGACGAACGCGAGGATACTTTATGAAGCGCTACCTTCTTGATCGGCGTAGCCTGCTGCGCCACAGCGTTACCGGTGCTATTGGTCTGGCGGCGCTACCTCAGCTTGGATCTCGAGCCCTAGCTGACGATGCGCCTGCTCAGCAGGCACTAAAAGGCAATATTCATCATTCGGTCGCCCGTTGGACATTTGATTTTCTGTCTCTGGAAGAGCTTTGCCAGCTTTCAACCGAGCTGGGCATTACGGCGATTGATTTGGTGGGGCCAGAAGAGTGGCCTGTGCTTCAGCGGTATGGACTCGACTCCTCCATGTGTAATGGCGCTGAGTTGAGTCTTGAAGATGGCTGGGGCGATACCCGCTTTCACTCAGCGCTGATTGAGCGATACCTTCAACATATCGATCTGGTCAGCCAAGCGGGTTACACCAATCTCATCTGTTTTAGCGGCAATGCCCGAGGTATGAACCCTGAACAGGGTTTGCAAAATGCCGAAACGGGACTAAAGCAGATTCTTGCCCAGGCAGAGGCAAAAGGCGTGGTGCTACAGATGGAGCTGTTCAACAGCAAAATCGACCACCCTGATTACCTTTGCGACAACTCTGCATGGGGGATCGAGCTTTGCCGTCGCCTCGATTCGCCCAACTTCAAACTGCTCTATGACATCTATCACATGCAGATTAGTGAAGGCGATGTTATTCGCACTATCCGTGAAAACCATCGCTTTTTCGGCCATTACCATACTGCTGGTGTGCCCGGGCGCCATGAAATAGACGACACCCAAGAACTTAACTACCCCGCAATTTGCCGCGCTATTCGAGATACCGGCTTTCAGGGCTATATCGCCCAAGAATTTCTCCCTGACCGTACTAGCCAACAGGCAAAAATAGAATCACTACAAGCGGCTATTCAGCGCTGCGATGTGTGATTCGGCGCGAACAACAACACAATAAGGAAAATGACCATGCCAGATAATCACTACGATGCCATCGTGGTTGGCTCAGGCATTAGCGGTGGCTGGGCCGCTAAAGAGCTCACTGAAAAAGGCTTGAAGGTTTTACTGCTTGAGCGTGGGCGCAATATTGAGCACGTGAAGGATTACCACAATGCCAATAAAGAGGCGTGGGATTATCCCCACCGCAATGAGCCGACCCAGGAGATGATCGCTAAACACCCCGTGCTCAAGCGCGACTACCCCCTTAATGAAGCCACCATGGGCATGTGGGCGGATGAGCAGGCCAATCCCTACGTAGAAGAGAAGCGCTTTGACTGGTTTCGCGGCTATCACGTAGGGGGGCGCTCATTGCTTTGGGGTCGGCAAAGCTATCGGCTCAGCCCCATGGACTTCGAGGCCAACCAGCGTGAAGGCATCGCCATCGACTGGCCGATTCGCTATGAAGATATCGCCCCGTGGTATGACTATGTAGAGCGCTTTGCCGGTATTGCAGGCACCCAGGAAGGGCTAGATATTCTTCCCGATGGTGAGTTTCTGCCGCCGATACCGCTTAACTGTGTGGAAAAAGATGCCGCCAAGCGTATTAATGAGGCCTTTGGTGGGCAGCGCCATCTTATCCACAGCCGGGTGGCCAATATTACCCAGCCAAAGCCGGAACAAAATCGCGTCAACTGCCAATACCGCAATAAGTGCTGGCTGGGTTGTCCTTTTGGCGCCTATTTCAGTACCCAATCAGCTACTTTGCCGGCTGCAGTGGCTACTGGCAACTTGACCCTGCGGCCATTCTCGATTGTCAGCCAGGTGCTGTATGACAAAGACCGCCAGCGGGCGCGGGGCGTTGAGGTGATTGACGCTGAGACCCATGAAGTCCATGAGTACACCGCTGATGTCATCTTCCTCAATGCGTCTACGTTCAACACTACCTGGATTTTGATGAACTCCGCTACCGATGTCTGGGAAGGGGGCTTGGGCAGTAGCAGTGGCGAACTGGGTCACAACGTGATGGATCACCACTTCCGCTGCGGTGCCAGTGGCGAAGTGGAAGGCTATCTCGACAAATACTACTTCGGACGTCGTCCTGCGGGCTTTTACATTCCGCGCTTTCGCAACGTAGGCGATGAGCAGCGAAGCTACGTGCGCGGGTTTGGTTATCAAGGAGCGGCGAGCCGCGAGGGCTGGGATCGCGAAATTGCTGAGCTCAATATCGGCACTGATTTAAAGCAAGCACTTAGCCAGCCAGGCGGTTGGACGATCGGTATGACAGGCTTCGGCGAAATGCTGCCCGATCACGATAACCGCATCTCCCTTGACCACAGCGTTCGCGATAAATGGGGGCTGCCGGTGCTATCGATCGACGTTGAACTCAAGCAAAACGAGCGCGATATGCGTCGGGACATGGTTCAAGATGCGGTCGATTTACTTGAGGCCGCGGGCGTGAAGAACGTCAAAGGCGAGGTAGGCGATTACGCGCCGGGCATGGGGATCCATGAAATGGGCACTGCACGTATGGGCCGTGACCCGAAAACGTCAGTGCTGAATAGCCATAACCAAGTATGGGATGCGCCCAACGTTTTCGTTACCGATGGCGCCTGCATGACGTCATCCTCTTGCGTGAACCCTTCTCTGACCTATATGGCGCTTACCGCTCGGGCGGTGGACTATGCCGTGGAAGAGCTCAAGCGGGGGAATTTGTCATGAATCGTCGCGAATTACTCAAAATGATCGCCCTGACGACCGGTACCGCGATGATTGGAGGTAAATCCCTATTTGCCTTTAGCGATGCTGGCCAGTCAAACCATCCCTTTAGCAGCCGCGATGTAGAGCGACTGGACGAACTTGCCGAAACCATTCTGCCCAGAACCGATACCCCAGGCGCCAAAGATGCTGGTGTCGGGGAGTTTATGGCCCTGTTCGTCAGCGACTGCTATACGCCCTCAGAAAGAGAGGTGTTTTATTTTGGTTTAGCCCAACTTGAAGCGCGCAGCCGGGCTGCTTATGGGCGCGATTTTATGGCGTTAAATGGCGAGCAGCGATTAGCGCTTATAACCGAGTTGGATCGCGAAGCGATGGCGCACGCCCAGCAACATGCTAGCAGAGAGCAGCCAACCCCTGCTGAAGCACTGACTGCAGAGACCCAGACCGCGCAAAATCAAACGGCGGAAACCCAGTCATCACAGGAGCACGCGAATAGCGATGAAGCGCTTCCACACTACTTCACCATGATGAAGCAGTTAACGCTGTTCGGCTTCTTCACCTCAGAAGTTGGCGCGACGGAAGTCTTGCGTTACGAAGCGGTGCCAGGCCGCTACGAGGGCTGCGCGCCATACAACGGCGAACCTGCATGGGCCACATAATGGAAAGGAAAGCATCTATGACGACTCAACACATACGTGGACTAAAGTTGCGTTCCTGTGCTCAGACACTTTGCCTATTGACCTGCGGCAGTCTGCTGGCATTCGACAGCGTGGCACAGGAAAGTGCCTCGAACGAGGCGCTGACACCCGAACAGCAATCCGCCAAAACTGAAGTCTGGGAGCCTGTGCCCCCTTCGGTTTCAGTGCCTGATACAGGCGTTCCCTCCGATGCCATCGTGCTATTCGATGGCACCGATTTAGGCGCGTGGGAAGCCGAAGAGGGCGGGCAGGCTGAATGGCACGTGGAAGACGGCGTGATGACGGTGAATCGCGGCGCGGGCGGTATACGCACACGTCAGGATTTCTGCGACGTGCAGCTCTACTTGGAGTGGCGATCACCGGCCGATATCGATGGCATGGATGGCCAAGATCGTGGCAATAGCGGCGTCTTCCTGCAGGAGCGTTATGAAGTTCAGGTGCTGGATTCCTACGATAACCCGACCTATCCCAACGGCCAGGCGGCTTCCATCTATAAACAGCATATCCCACTCGTCAATGCATCGCGCCAGCCCGGTGAGTGGCAGAGCTATAATATCCTCTACACTGCACCGCGTTTTGATGGTGAAGGCGCCCTTGAATCGCCTGCCTACATCACCGTGCTGCATAACGGTGTCGTGGTTCAGCACCATGCTGAAGTGCAAGGCACCACCGAGTGGATTGGCGAACCCAATTACGAAGAAGCCCACGGCTGCGCCCCCATTTACCTGCAAGATCACGATGCGGACGTCAGCTTTCGAAACGTCTGGGTAAGAGAGTTATAGCAAAACGCTTTTAAGTACCCAAAGCGAGCAAGCCCAGTCTTTTGATGCTAGACAGTATCGGGGGCTGGGTTTTTTTGCGTTATAGATGTTGTCACTAGGGCCTGTTGACGTTTCATCTCGGGTTAGTTTTTTGTACGTTGCTTTTCCATACAATACTATTAGGTAAAATTAATCACCCCCATTATTCAATAATTAGATGCGCGGTATAATTACTTTTATAAGCCAAGGGGGCGATTGTGCACCTAGTCTTATTCGACATAGATGGAACGCTAGTCCAGTCATACGATTTCGATACAGAATGCTTTCAAGCAGCAACCAAGGATATATTGGGTGTGACCGTTGGCCCTGATTGGAGCCGCTATAATCATGTAACTGATTCTGGGATTCTCGCTGAGGTGATTGAAGAACTGCATCTTCAAAGTGACAGCGAGAGAATCACGAAGGAGGTGAAGGCGCGGTTCGTAAGTCGAGTAGCGGATTACATCTCATTTCACGATGTACTCCCTATCTTTGGAGCTTATGAGTTTTTATCGCAGCTCGTTGCTCGTCAGGATGTCTCGGTAGCATTTGCTACTGGTGGCTGGAGTGAATCCGCGAGGATGAAACTTGAAGCTGCAGGTATCAAATTTTCGTCTATACCATTGGCTTCGTCTTCGGATCACTTTAGCAGGATAGAGATTATGCGATTTGCAGAAAGGCGTGCGGGGAACGGTCATTACGACTCTATAACCTATTTTGGAGACGGGCCTTGGGATCAGAAAGCATCTGAAACTCTGGGGTACAATTTCGTCTCAGTCGGAAATCGCATTTCTAGCCCTCAGTCGATTCGAGATTATAGTGAAGCTGATGTGGCCTTTAGGTACATTGGATTATAAACAGGCCAAGCAACCAATGCGCAATCTCCGCTTCACTACCGTTGTATCATCGGTAATGGCGTTACATCTAAAGTGAGAAACTTCAATGAAGCAATTTATAATCCTATTATTTAGCCTTCTGGGAGTTGCCATGGCGTTTGCTGAAAATCCACATAACTTTACGGACGTTGATTCGAAAGAGAAGGCAATAAGGCTAGTGGAAGAAGGTAGACTCGTGCCCATTCTATTGTTTCCCGCAGAGCTTGGTGGCCCAGAAGCTTCACAGAACACGGTTTATGTGCCACCTGAAACACGAGACATTCAAACACAAATTATTGGCACATTGATCAGGTTTGTTGAAGAGGGGCTCATAGACAACTTAAATGCCGAGCCTGAATATAAGGGGAATAGCTTTGTCCCATCCAGAATCCATATGCGTACAAGTCATTCCGGTAAGCCAGGGCAGTTCAACCCGACTATCGAAATATGGTAGAAGACGCGGCAAGCGCTGACTTACGTGCATTATGCGTTTGCTCTACAACCTTGTTACGTTTAACCGAAAAGGAGTTTTATGGACGGCTTTTTTGAAGATATAGGCAGGGGGTTTTTTAGGGGAATAGGTTACATACTGGCAGAGATATTCTTCAGAACAATTTGTTACTGGGTTGGCTGGCCAATCTGCAGGCTAGTTACTTTGGGAAAATATCCTTCGGCTTCTAAAGTGATATATCTCGATGATCACAGGAGTCGAGCCGACGGCACTTGGTGTGCAGTAGTGGGCTTGCTTGCGTTAATTGTGTTGGCGCTGTATCTGCTAGGACAGTTTTCGTACAAAGCTTAGTAAACCGGGCGCCGCCCACACACCCGGCTATTTTTTATGCTCTATACCCTTACAGTTCAGGCTTAGCCGTTACGTTTTTATCGTTTTTAAAGGTGAGGTAGAACAACACCAGCACCGCGATAGCAAATACGGCTGGGAACATCCAGATGCCTTGCCAGTCGTGCGCGCCGTTGGTGGAGAAGTGATCGGTAATCTGACCCGCGACCCAGAAGCCTATCAGCATGCCTACCCCGTAAGTGGCCAGTGTGATCATGCCCTGGGCAGAGCTTTTGAATTTCTCTCCCGCACGGGCATCGGTGTAGATTTGGCCGGTCACGAAGAAGAAGTCGTAGCACACGCCATGCAGTGCAATACCGATCAAGAGCATAAACACCATTTCATCGGCGTTACCGAACGCAAACAGCGCGTAGCGCAACGCCCAGGCGAGCATGCCGATTAGCAAGGTTTTCTTGATACCAAAGCGGTGAATAAAGACCGGTAGCAGCAGCATAAATAGCACTTCTGATACCTGACCCAGGGTCATTTTACCAGTTGGATTGGTCACGCCGATCTCGGCGAGGAAGGGGTTGGCGTTTTGGTAATAAAACGCCAGCGGAATACAAATCAGAATAGAGGCGATAAAGAAGATGGCGTAGTTGCGGTCTTTTAGCAGGGCCAGCGCATCTAGCCCTAGCACTTCTTTTAAGCCCACCGGGCCGTCTGCTTTAGGCGGCGTCGCGGGAAGGCTAAAGCTATACAGGCCAAGGGCTAAAGACGCGATGGCGCACATCAAGAAGGTGTTACGCAGCATACCGTCGGCGATGCCTTGCGAAGAGTCCCAGGCGAATAAGTAGCTGATCCCCAGACCGGCGATAATCCAGCCAATGGTTCCCCATACGCGGATTTTAGCGAACTCCTGGCCTGGGTCGCTCATTTGGCGGAAGGAGACTGAGTTAACCAGCGCCAGTGTTGGCATATAAATAATCATATACATCAACACCAACGGGTAAAACGTACTGAAGTCGCTGGCGACATACAGGCCGTACATTAACGCAGCGCCCGCCAAGTGCAGAACACCGAGAATGCGCTCGGCGTTGAAATAACGGTCAGCGATCAAGCCAATAATGAAAGGGGCAATAATCGCTCCCCAGGACTGGGTGGAGAATGCCATGCCAATCTGGCCACCGCTGGCGTTGAGGTTGTTGGCCAGGAAGGTGCCCAGGGTGACAAACCAGCCGCCCCAAATAAAGAACTGCAATAACATCATGATGCTGAGTCGTGTGCGTATCATAGCCATGACGTGATCCTTTGTTGTGGTTGTGTGTTGGTGATTGCTGTCTTGATTTAAAACCGTCAATTAGCGGTGTGAAGGAAGGCCAAGAATTCGGCGGTTGCGTGAAGGGCTGGCGGTGACACCGGCAAAATCATCAAAAGCGCGACCGGCGGGTTGAATCAGATGTGCCTCGATAAAGGGAGCGCCCTCTGCAGCACCCTGGGCGGCGTCTTTAATGCAGCACTCCCACTCAAGCACCGCCCAGCCATCAAATCCGTACTGCGTCAGGCGGCTAAAAATCCCGTTGAAATCAATCTGCCCATCGCCTAATGAACGGAAGCGGCCGGGTCGTTCTACCCAGCCTTGGTAACCGCCATAAACGCCGCTGCGGCCATTGGGGTTAAATTCAGCGTCTTTAACGTGAAACATGCCGATACGCTCGTGGTAGCGGTCGATAAACTCGAGATAATCCAACTGCTGCAGCAGTAAGTGGCTGGGGTCATAAAGAATTTTCGCCCGTGGATGGTTGTCCACTGCCGCCAGGAACCGCTCGAAGGACGCGCCGTCGTGAAGATCCTCGCCAGGGTGAATTTCAAAGCACAGGTCAACGCCTGCCTCGTCAAAGGCATCCAGAATTGGCCGCCACCGCCGGGCCAGCTCGTTAAAACCTTCTTCGACTAGCCCATCAGGACGTTGGGGCCAGGGGTAAACAAAGGGCCATAGCAGCGCCCCGGAGAACGTCGCGTGGGCCGTTAAGCCAAGCCGTTGGCTGGCTTTGGCAGCCAGTTTTAGCTGCTCAATGGCCCACTCGGTACGCTCTTGCGGCTTGCCGTGTAGCTCAACAGGCGCGAAATCATCGAATAAGTCGTCGCAAGCGGGATGCACGGCGACCAGTTGGCCCTGTAAGTGGGTAGAGAGTTCGCCGATCACAACGCCAGCCTTTTCACAGCGGGCGTTTAGCTCATCGCAGTAAGCTTGGCTTTCAGCGGCCTTGTGCAAGTCGATAAAACGACTATCTACAGTGGGTAGCTGAATGGCTTGATAGCCCTGTTCGGCTGCCCAGCGAGCGATTGCGTCGAGGCTATCGAAAGGCGCCTCGTCGCCGATAAACTGGGCCAGGAAAATGGCGGGCCCGCGGATGCCTTTGTGAGTGTTTGGCATGATTAGGCTCCTGGTAGCTGAGTAGCAGGCAGTGGCGTCCATTTTTGTTCGCTTTTGGCGCTGGTGGTGACGGCCTCGATAAACGCCATGCCACGTAGCCCGGAGGCCATGCCGGGAACGCCCTCAACGTCGCCTTGCTCGCCTTGATGAATGGCGTGGGCAAAGTCGCGGTAAAGGTTGCCGAGTGCTTCCAGATACCCCTCAGGGTGACCGCCGGGCAGGCGCAAGCGCTGCAGCGCGCTGGGGGAAAGGTCGGGTTGGTCGATGCCCGCACGGAGGGTGCGCATCGGTGCTTGAAGTGGGCGGTAGAGCAGGCTGTTGGGCTCCATTTGGTGCCACTCAAGCGCCCCTTTATCACCGTAAATACGAATTTTGAGCGCGTTTTCTTCCCCGCTGCAGACTTGGCTGGCGATGAGGGTGCCGCTGGCGCCTTGATCGGTGCGCAGCAGCACATCGCCGTCATCGTCCAGTTGGCGGCCATCGGCGTGGCTGGCAAGTGAGGCGCATAGCTGGCTAACACGATGCCCGGAAATAAACTCGGCGAGGCCGAAAGCGTGGGTGCCAATGTCGGCCATGCAGCCGCTGATACCTGCTAGGGAAGGGTCGGTGCGCCACGCGGCCTGCTTATTACCCTGCTGCTCTAAACACTCGCCTAGCCAGCCCTGGGGATACTCCACATGAATTTTGCGAATGCTACCTATTTGGCCCTCGCTCACCATTTCCCGGGCTTGCCATACCATGGGGTAGCCTAAGTAGGTATGCGCCAAGCCATACAGGCAGCCGCTGGCATGCCAGCTTTCTGCTAAGCGCTGGGCTTCTTGGAGCGATACTGCTGCCGGTTTTTCACAGAACACATGAAAGCCTGCCTGCATGGCCGCTTCCGCGATCGGTACGTGAAGATGGTTAGGCGTTACGATCACCAATAACTGCATGCGCTGTTCGGCGGGAAGTTGCTGCTCGCTTTCCAGTAATTGCTGCCAGTCAGCGTAAACACGTTCTTCGGGTAGGTGGCACGCTTCGCCGGTCATCTGGTTGTTATCCGCCGAGCGGCTAAAGGCACCACATACCAGCTCGCAGGTGTCGTCGAGGCGAGCAGCTAGGCGGTGAACTTGACCGATAAACGCCCCTTGTCCGCCGCCGATCATGCCTAAGCGGATGCGGGGTTGATTGGGTCGCGGCATAGAGAGGCTCCTGCTTTAATAAAGCTTTTGATTTTTCAGGTGGCGCTTGTTCAGGTGGCGCTTGTTCAGGTTGCGCTAGTGCAGTCGACAATGTAACCGGTTACATTTGATTTGAAGTTAGGGCTTCACGCCATAAGCGTCAATGCGACAAAGGTCTATCGGTGCTTGAGAAGGGGTGGAAAATAGCGCGCTGAGTTTAACGCTGGAATACGTTAAGCTGACCATGAATAATGCCGCGCAGCTATCTGCTTACGGCGATTACCTAGTGATAAGGGAGGCCATGACCAATATACGTAAGGTCGCCGAGTTGGCGGGGGTGTCGGTCGCGACCGTATCACGCGCGTTAAAGTCGCCAGATATCGTCTCGCCTACCACCCGAGAAAAAGTGCTGAAGGCCGTTGATCAAGCGGGCTACAAACCCAATTTGATGGCGGTTCAGTTTCGCTCACAGCGCACTTATAACTTGGTGGTTTTAGTACCCACTATCGCAAATACCTTCTTTGCGCGGGTAATCAGCGGCATTCAGGAAGCGGCCCAGGAACGCGGCTACGGCGTTCTGCTGTGTAATACACTCGGTAATGAGGCGATGGAAATCCAATACGCCAGTTTAGTCAGTACCCGCCAGGCAGATGGCGTGATTCAACTGCGTGCTTTTAACCCTTTTTCTGAAAAGGCGTTTCCCGCTGGTGCGGTATTGCCCATGATCAATGCCTGCGAGGTGCTGGACGATGCTCCCTGTCCCACCGTCAAACTCGATAACCGAGCGGCAGCCCGTGAGGCCACCGAGCACTTGATCTCCCTGGGGCATCGTCGAATCGGCATGATTAAAGGGCCTCGGCGCAGCCCCTTGACCCGTGACCGTCAACAAGGCTACCAGGATGCGTTGATCGCGGCGGGCATTCCGTTAGATGAGAGCCTACTTTGTCCTGGCGATTTCACGCCACTTTCTGGCTATCAGGCGGCTGAAACGCTTATTGCTTTAGCGGAGCGCCCCTCCGCCATTTTTTGTGAAAGCGATGAAATGGCCATAGGTGCTATAAGCCGTATCAAAGAAGCGGGCCTACAGATTCCAAAGGATATTTCGGTGACAGGTTTTGATGATATTGCGTTTGCTTCCTATAGCGATCCTCCCTTGACCACGATTGCCCAACCAGCGGAAGCGTTCGGACGTGAAGCAGTTGCAATGTTGATCGAGGTGCTGGAAGGGAGGCAGGTAGACAATTTAGTTTTGCCCTACACCCTGGTATCAAGGAAAAGTACGGCAGAATGCTTACCTTAGACATCTTTCTTTCGCGCCTTAAGTGCATACAATAAGTTAGGCTCTTTGATGGGCCTCATAATGGGTATAAACGCAGGCTCTAAAACACGCACACCATAAAAATAGTTAAAAAAGGATCGACAATAATGACGCTGACACGCTCTATGGCTCGTTTAACGGTAGGTTTAGCTGGTGCGGCCTTACTCTCGGCTTCTTTCTCTGCACAAGCACGTGAACTCTCTGTTTCCACTGTTTTATCTGATGCTTTCCCGTGGGGGCAAGCGGCGGAAAAGTGGGCGGAGTTGGTGGAAGAGCGCAGTGGTGGAGAACTAACGCTGCGGGTTTACCCGAACTCTCAGTTGGTTTCCGGTGACCAAACTCGTGAGTTTTCGGCCATGCGTTCGGGGCTAATTGATGCTGCGGTAGGCTCGACGATTAACTGGTCGCCTCAGGTTCCTGAACTGAATTTATTCTCTTTACCATTCTTTATTCCCGATGAGGCTGCTGTGGATGCGGTTACTGGCGGCGAAGCCGGTGAGCTGGTCTTTGCAGCGATTGAGTCTCGCGGTGTTATGCCGCTGGCCTGGGGCGAAAATGGCTTCCGCCAAGTGTCAAACTCCCGTGGGCCGATTAGCCAGCCAGAGGATTTGGATGGTCTGAAAATCCGCGTGGTTGGCTCACCGCTGTTCCAGGATACCTTCTCTGCCCTTAACGCAGATCCGACGCAAATGAGTTGGACAGATGCTCAGCCAGCGTTAACCACTGGCGCGGTTGACGGGCAGGAAAATCCGCTTTCAGTATTTGATGTCGCGCGTATTGATCAGGTGGGCCAGGAGCACTTAACGCTCTGGAACTACATGAATGACCCGCTAATTTTTGCGGTTAACCAGCAGGTATGGCAATCGCTTGATGAAGAACAGCAAGTGCTGTTGCGTGAAACTGCCATTGAAGCGGGGGAGTGGGAAATCGCTATGACGCGTGAGGAAGAAAGCGAGCGTCTGGCGGCTATTCAAGAGCGTGGTGTTACGGTTACTGAGTTAACCGATGAACAGTACCAAGCCTTTGTTGAAGCCACGCAGTCCGTTTACGAAAAATGGGCGCCGCGCATTGGTGAAGACGTGGTTAACGCGGCTCGGTCGGCTATCGACGCACGTTAATGACTCCTTTGGTGTTATAACTGCCGGCCTACAGGGCCGGTAGTTTTTTCTGTTATGAGGCTGCCATGAAAGGCTTTCCCGATGCACGCCCTGAACGCTGGTTGGGCGCGCTGTCACTTATTATTATTTCGTTGATTAGTCTGGGAAATGTGGTCACACGTTACCTGACTGGCGGCTCATTCTCGTTTACCGAAGAATTTTCCGTATTTTTACTGGTGGTGCTTACTTTCGCAGGGGCATCGGTGGCGCTTAGGCGAAACCGCCATATTCGTATTGGTTTTTTAGAACGGGCGTTACCAGGGCGCTGGCGCAGCGCCCTTATTCTATTTCAAGCTTTGTGCGGGTTAGTCGTTCTGGGCTTGATCACTTGGTATGGTGGAAAGCTAGCCTGGCAAGAGTACCAATGGGAATCGCTATCGCCGGGGTTAGGGCTGCCCCAGTGGTGGTACTTAGTGTGGCTTCCGATATTATCCTTTGCCATGGTATGGCGTCTCGTTCAGCAAACCCGAGATCGATTAAACGGAGGGCTGGATAATGACGCCTGATATTTGGATGATTCTTGCCTTTGCCGGATTTTTGATAGCGGGTGTGCCCGTGGCATTTTCGCTCGCGCTAGCTGGCTCGGTGGGTATTGTGGCTGGGCTTTCGCCAGATATGTTGGCAACGCTGGGTACCAATACCTATAACAGCATTGCCAAGTATCCTTTAATCGCGATACCGCTATTCATACTGACAGGGCTGATTTTTGAGCGCTCTGGTGTGGCGTTACGCTTGGTGCGCTTTGCTCAGGCACTTATTGGGCCTCGTCATGGCGGCCTGGCGTTGGTCGCGGTGCTGGTGTGCATGATTATGGGTGGCATGAGTGGCTCGGGCCCGGCGGATGCGGCGGCAGTGGCCATGGTAATGCTGCCAAGCATGACAAAAGCGGGCTATCCAAAGCCATTTTCCGCAACCCTTATTGCAGCATCGGCATCCACCGCTATCTTAATCCCTCCTTCCGTGGCGCTAATTCTTTACTCGATTGTTGTGCCCGGTGTTGATCTGCGCGCGCTATTTGCCGCAGGACTTTTTCCCGGCATTTTGGCAGGGCTAGCGCTGCTGGTGCCTGCGATGATCGTTGCTAAGCGTTACGGCTGGGAAGGAGCACCGGCAGCAGGCGCTGAAACCCTGACCGTGCGTACGACGTTTAGGCAGGCGTTGCCTGCTTTATTTGCTCCAGTGCTCATTTTAGGGGGGCTGCGCTCAGGCTTATTTACCCCGACAGAAGCCGCCGTCGTAGCGGTTGCCTATGGCACCATTGTGGGGCTGTTTTTGACGAAAGAGCTTTCGTTACGTGACTTATGGGAATTGCTAGGAGAGGCTGCGATTATTTCTGGAGTGGTGATGTTGATTATCGCTCTAGCGGGTATTTTTGCTTGGGCCGGAACAATGCTGGGGACTTTCCGCCATTTGGCAGAGTGGATTATTGGCTTAACAGACAACGGTATTTTGCTGTTGGTGCTGGTCATGCTAGCGGTATTGGTCGCTGGTATGCTGCTTGACGCTATTTCTATCTATCTCATCATGATGCCGGTGCTGATACCCGTTATGCAGCACTTTGAATGGAACCCCGTTTGGTTCGGCATTCTGCTAGCCATGAACATTGCTATTGGTCAATTTACCCCGCCGGTTGCGGTGAATTTAATGGTAACCACAGAGGTTGCCAAAATCCGTTTGGAAGAGACTTTGGGGTGGGCGTTGCTATTTGTTGTGGCGATGGGATGTGCGCTTGCTCTTGTGGCCATTTTTCCAAGTATTGCGCTGTGGTTGCCATCTGTACTTGGTTATAACGTCTAACACACCTATGCCTGACGTCATTCGTCATAAGATGTTCAATCCGCTATACGCTATGCGAATACGGCATGGCTATTAACGGTAACTAAACGTAATTCATCGGTAATCTAAGTTTGTTGTCTGAGCTGCTTGTGGTAGGCAATGTCGTCTATAGTCAGTGCATTGCCTCTAAGCATTAAGTTTATCTGTTAAACAGTAGGACTTAATTGCAAGCACTGGGATGTGTATGGGCGTTATATCGGTAATGACTTGCCGTGTATTTCGCCAAGTATGTTTTTTTTCGCTAAAGTAGTAAGGGTCGGCTGTATTAGTCGGCGTTGATAACAGATTGTCTTGAAAACGTTTTGGCAGAAAAACACCTGAGGGAACCGTTCAGCAGGTGGAGTTAAAGCGTATAACGCTCACAACATCAAGATAAAGAGGTGTGTCCATGAAACGCCATGTATTTTCCACTGCCGCCTTCTCTGGCGCGCTGATTGCGGCCGCTACGTTTGCATCACCGGCGGTTGCACAGGAACGCTTCATCACTATCGGTACCGGTGGCCAAACAGGTGTGTACTACGTAGTTGGTCAGTCGATTTGTCGATTGGTGAACCGTTTGGAAGACGCAGATATCAAATGTAATGCACCTTCCACTGGTGGCTCCGTGGCCAACATCAACGGTATCAAGTCCGGCGAATTGGACATGGGTGTCGCTCAGTCGGATGTTCAGTATCAAGCTTACAATGGTACTGGGAATTTTGAAGGTGAGGCCTATGAAGACCTGCGCGCGGTGTTCCGCGTTCACGGTGAGCCGCTGACTATCCTGGCTCGCGCTGATGCTGACATTAATTCCCTTGATGACTTGGAAGGTAAGCGCGTCAATATCGGCAACCCAGGCTCTGGGCAGCGCAACACCATGGAAGTGGTGATGGGCGCCAAAGGCTGGACCGAGGACTCTTTCTCGTTAGCGTCTCAACTCGATGCCGCCGAAATGGCTGCCGCGCTTGCTGACAACAACATCGACGCGATGGCCTATGTCGTGGGTCACCCCAATGGAGCCATCCAGGAAGCGACCACCACCGTTGATTCGCGTCTGGTGCCTCTCAACGATGAGACAGTTCAGGGCATTGTTGACGAGTTCCCGTACTACTCCATGTCGGTCATTCCAGGTGGATTGTACAAAGGTAATGACGAAGACGTCGAAACTTTCGGCGTCGCAGCAACCTTCGTGACCACTGCGGAAACCGACGAAGACATCATCTACCAGACCGTTAAGGCGGTATTCGATAACTTCGATCGCTTTAAGCGCCTGCACCCGGCCTTCGAGAACCTCGATCCCCAAGACATGGTGACCTCTGGTCTATCGGCGCCACTGCATGAAGGTGCCGCTCGTTACTACCGAGAGCAGGGCTGGATCGAGTAAGTTGGCCAAGCTGAGGTGATTTCGCCTCGATGAGGGAATGCGCGGCCACTTAGAGTGGCCGCGCATTCTGTTTGAGATGCTGTATGGCGTAATGCCAATGGAATCTTTCGTCACTACATACCAGGCAGGGTTAGCTTATGACTGAGGACAAGAACAGGAGCGCGGAATCCGCGGTTGACCTCGAGGATATGGTGGCTTCGAGTGATACTGGGGCTCGCAAGCCAGCGGGCACGCCGGGAAAACTATTGGTTAGCATCGCCGCGGCATGGTCGCTGTTCCAATTGTGGGTCGCCTCCCCATTGCCTTTCGTGGTCGGCTTCGGTGTCTTCAATGCCACCGAGGCTCGTTCCATTCACTTGGCATTCGCGCTATTTTTAGCCTATATGGCCTATCCGGCGCTAAAGCGCTCACCGCGCGACCGCATTCCCATTCAGGATTGGGTATTGGCCTCGGCGGCGGCCTTCTGTGGTGCCTATATGTTCATGTTTTATGAACAGTTGTCGCAACGACCGGGGGCACCGATTCTACAGGATGTGATCATTGGGGTGGCGGGGCTCCTGTTGCTGCTTGAGGCAACACGTCGAGCGCTTGGGCCACCGCTGATGATCATTGCCACGATCTTCATTATCTATTCCCTTGCCGGGCCCTACATGCCAGGCATTCTTTCCCACCGGGGTGTAAGTCTCTTCGGTCTGGTCAACCACCAGTGGCTGACTACCCAGGGGGTATTCGGTATCGCCCTTGGGGTATCGACTAGTTTCGTATTCCTATTTGTGCTGTTCGGAGCCTTACTCGATAAGGCGGGTGCCGGCAACTATTTCATCAAAGTGGCGTTCTCGTTGCTGGGTCACTACAAGGGTGGGCCGGCCAAGGCTGCGGTAGTGGCATCGGGCATGACTGGTCTGATCTCGGGCTCCTCGATCGCCAACGTGGTAACTACGGGTACCTTCACCGTACCGATGATGAAACGCGTCGGTTTTTCCGCCGAAAAGGCGGGTGCTGTCGAAGTCGCCTCCTCTGTTAACGGGCAGATCATGCCGCCCGTGATGGGCGCTGCGGCCTTCCTGATGGTCGAATATGTCGGTATCTCCTATGTGGAGGTCATCAAGCATGCGTTCCTACCTGCACTAATTTCCTACATCGCCTTAATCTATATCGTCCATCTCGAGGCCATGAAGGCTAACCTGCAGGGCCTGCCGACCAGCAATCCTCCCAAGCCGCTGGTGCGCAAGGTGATCGGCTTTTTGGGCGGTTTATTGTTGATGATGGTAACGGCGCTGGTGGTCTATTATGGCTTGGGGTGGTTAAAACCCGTTCTGGGCTCCGCTACGCCTTGGGCGGTGAGTGTGGGCCTGGTGGTGATCTACATCGCACTGCTTAAGGTGGCTGCAGGCTATCCGGAGCTCGAACTCGATGATCCGAATGAGCCGATCTACAAGCTGCCCCAGACTCGGCCGACAGTGATGGTTGGGCTGCAGTTCATTCTGCCAGTGATCGTATTGGTGTGGTGCCTGATGGTGGAGCGCTTGTCACCTGGGCTGTCGGCATTCTGGGCCACGGTGCTCATGGTGTTCATCATTCTGACCCAGCGGCCCATCACGGCAATCTTTCGCGGGCAGAGTGAGATGGCCGAGGATATTCGGGCGGGTGTCCTGGATCTGTGGAGTGGTCTGGTGACTGGTGCCCGCAACATGATCGGCATCGGCATCGCCACCGCGACAGCCGGCATCATCGTTGGCGCGGTTTCCCAGACCGGCGTGGGCTTGGTGCTGGCCGATGTGGTGGAAATCCTCTCTATGGGGAACCTGATGCTGATCCTGCTGCTCACCGCGGTGCTCAGTCTGATCCTCGGCATGGGGCTGCCCACCACCGCCAACTACATTGTGGTGTCGGCTCTTCTCGCCCCGGTGATCGTGCAGCTCGGTGAGCAGAACGGTTTGCTGGTGCCGTTGATCGCCGTTCACCTGTTCGTGTTCTATTTCGGCATTATGGCCGATGTGACACCCCCGGTGGGGCTCGCCTCCTTCGCGGCAGCGGCGGTCTCAGGGGGAGACCCGATACGGACCGGTTTCCAGGCCTTCTATTACAGCTTGCGGACCGCGGCGTTACCGTTTCTGTTCATCTTCAACACTGACCTGCTGCTGATCGACGTGAGCTTCCTGCAGGGTGTCGTTATCTTCATCATATCGACGATCGCGATGCTGATCTTTGCTGCCGGCTCCCAGGGCTTCATGATCGTGCGTAACCGCTGGTACGAATCGATCCTCATGCTGCTGGTCGCCTTCACGTTGTTCCGCCCGGGGTTCTGGATGGACATGATCCATGACCCCTATGAATCGGTGCCGCCGTCACAATTCGTCCAAACGCTGGGTGATGTCGACGAGGAGAGCACGCTACGGCTGCAGATCCGCGGTGAAGATGACTTTGGTGACCCGCTTACCACCTACATGATTCTGCCCGTACCTGAAGGGCAGACGGGTCAGGAGCGCCTGGAGAACTTGGGGCTTGAGCTACTGATCGAGGATGAGCGGGCCGTGGTCGATATGGTGGCCTTCGGCAGCACAGCGGCCGATCTTGGCCTGGATTTCGACCAGGAAATCATCGAGGTGCTGGCACCTGTGGATCGTTGGATCAAGGAGTTGATGTGGATTCCGGCGTTCCTGGTGTTCGGTTTGATCGTGGTTATGCAGCGTCGTCGTCGTAATAATACGTCAGCCACGGCTGCTGCATAAAGGAGGATGCCATGTACAGCAAGATCGTATTGCCGGTGGACCTGAACGAGGAAGCCTCTTGGTCAAAGGCGCTGCCTACGGCCATTACTCTGTGTCAAACTTTTGGAGCTTCACTGCATGTGGTAACAGTGCTCCCGGAGTTCACGATGCCCATGGTAGGGGCCTACTTTCCGAAGAACTTTTCTGAAAAAGCACATGCTGCGTTGAAAGAGGCGCAGCATAAGTTTATTCAGGAACATGTGCCTGAGGAGATTAAGACTCAGAGTGTGATTGTCGACGGCTCGCCATGGGAGGCCATCATTAAGGTAAGTAAAAAACTAGATGCCGACCTGATTGTCATGGCATCTCACACCAAGCGTAAATTTGTCGACTACGTTCTGGGCCCCAATGCGGAACACGTGGTTCACCATGCCAAGGTGTCGGTAATGATTGTGCGCTGACGTTTCAATACCGAGTTGTTTGTTAAGCGAACTCCAGGCCATTTGGCCTGGAGTTTTTGTTTGTGAGGTTATATTAACGCTGGCTAACGCATCGAATAAATTGGCGTTAATAGCATGAAAGCAGGATTTTTTGTACGCGATGTCGCCAGATAGCCCCACCTTGTCATTGCTCAGCTACATTAAAGGTACGTTAAGCCATTAACCCATGGTTAACGAACTCATGCATGTGGCAACTTTTCAGGGTATTGGGCAAGTTCGATCTCAACCTGAATGGGGTTTTAAAGGCCACCGCTGTATTGGGGTAAATCTAAGGAGTCATGCTATGAATGCAGCTACAACAAAAACGCACGGCCGAGCAGATATGCCTAATGTAAAAATCACTATTAATAAGGTGGGAATGGATCGGCCGCGTGCATGGCTTGCCGCGGGGTTTGAGGACTTTCGTCGTGCAACTGCTATCAGTTTAACCTACGGTATGTTTTGGGTGGGATTAAGCATAGCCATTACAGCGGGTGCAATAACACTCGGCTATTGGTACTGGTTATTACCTATGATCGCTGGGTTTATGTTTGTTGGGCCACTGGTGGCGGTAGGCTCCTATGGCATTAGTCTTGCTCTTGAGCGGGGAAGGGTTCCTAACCTTGGCGATGCCTTCGGCAGTTGGCGTCCGCACGCAGGCCAGTTGGCGATGATGGGCGTGATGATGATGATTTTCTTCCTCGCCTGGATTCGTCTTGCAACGCTGCTGTTCGCGTTGTTCTTTGGCTTTGAAGTACCTAGTCCAGCAACCCTTTACACATCACTCCTTACCACGCCTGAAGGCTTGGGCATGATTGCAGTAGGTTCAGTGGCAGGCGGTATTCTCGCTTTCGGTGCGTTTGCGATTAGCTCAGTGGCTATCCCAACGCTAATGGATCAAGATCTTACTTTTATGGAGGGTATCGAAGCTAGCGTGCGCTGTGTTGCCAAAAACTTCCGTCCGATGCTGTTGTGGGCTGCTATTTTGACAGGCTGCGTCTTGATTGGTGTGCTTACGTTTTACATTGGCTTGGCACTCATTTTACCCGTTTTAGGCCATGCAACATGGCATGCTTATGAAGAATTGGTGCGCTTTGAACCAGTCGAAAAGCTTGAGACCTAACGGTCAGAAAGTCTTGAAATGTTGAGCCTCAAACGCGTTGCTAAGTAAAAACATACTTAACCTGACTATGTGAAAGAGATAGCGTAACCTTTGCGCTATCTCTTTTTTATCCAGAGTCCTGCCTGTCTTGATAGTTGACAGAAACGGGCCTGTTTTCAAGATATTGTGTCGTGAGGTAAGCGTTGTGAAAGCGTTTTTACTGGGAGGGATTATGCTGTTGCTCAGCATTCCCGTGACGGGTCATATGCGGACAGAGGCCTCCCTCGATATGCCCGAAGGGCCTGTTATTCTCACAGTCAACGGTGACATAACACATTTCAACGCAGCCCAGGGCGCACTCTTTGATCGTGATATGTTACAAGCTTTGCCACAGCACTCCTTTGAAACGGGCACGCCGTGGACTGAGGGCAGTAGTACTTATAGCGGACCGCTGATGCGCACATTACTAGAGCATGTTGGGTTGTCTGGTTCTGAAAATAGCTCTGGAAATAGTTCTGGAAATAGTTCTGGAAATAGCGTTTACGTCTCCGCTTTAAACGGGTTCGAAGCGGAAATACCGATCAGTGATTTTTATAAGTATGATGTGATCCTAGCATTAGAGCGGGACGGGCAAAGCATTCCCATCCGTGAGTACGGCCCTTTGTGGGTACTTTATCCTTTCAGCCAAGATGAGGCTCTTTTAAGTGAAAAAATGCGTTTTAGAGCTGTTTGGCAAGTTATGCAGATAAATGTCCGTTAGTCAGTCTATTTCTCGGGCTCCCCGCCTGCTGCGTTATCCGCGTCGCTTTAAAGTGGTTGCTATGATTACCGTCCTGCTGTTCGCGGCAGCTCTGGTAGTGGCAGCCTTAGCGGCTTGGCGACAGGATAATTTGACACAAAGTTTGAGAGAAGATACGGCCTGGGTGGTATATAAGCTTGATCGCGATGCGATTCAGCTATTCAACCACTTACTTGCGGTCACCCGTGGTCCGATTTCACCTTCCGATCAGGACAATTTAAACCTGCACTTCGAACTACTCTATAGTCGAATGACGCTGTTGCAAGAGGGCGAAGTGAGCCTGCTGTTAGATAATATCAGTATGGCAAAAGCGTTATTAGTTCAAATTCAGCAGCAGCTAGATACGCTAGATCCCATGTTTGAACCTCATGTATCTTTACCTCAGTTGCCGATTGCTGAGCTAGAGGAAGAGCTGTTGGTACTAACTCGACTGACAGAGCGATTTGTTATTGCTATTAATGGTTATCTAGCAGAGTCTGCTACTGAAGAGCGCGTGCTATTAAATATTTTATACAAGCTTTTAATGTCGCTATTGGTGGGAATGAGTTTCGCTGTATTGCTGGTAATTGTGTTTCTGGTGCGTGAAATGCGAGAAAGCGCCGCTGCTCGGCGTGAGCAGGAGCAACTGAGTCGTCAACTTGAAGTCACTGCCACACAGGCGCAAGCTGCTAATCACGCTAAATCTGACTTTTTAGCCATGGTTAGCCATGAAATTCGCACGCCGCTCAACGGTGTTATTGGTATGAGTGAGTTGCTGCGTGAACCATCTAGCCTTGCGCAAGTAGAAGACTATGCTCGTACGATTCATGACAGCGCTAACCAGTTGCTAGCGATGATCAATGAGATTCTTGATTTTTCAAAGATTGAAGCGGGGCACCTAACGCTTGAAACTGCGCCCACCGCCCTTAAACCACTAGTCGACAGCGTTATATCGCTTTTTGAGCCTCGCGCTAAGGAAAAAGGCCTGCAGTTAACGTTATATGTTGATCCTCTCGTCCCGGCATGGGTAATGATCGATGCCAGCCGATTGCGCCAGATTTTGCTTAACCTCATCACAAACGCTATTAAGTTTACTGACCATGGTAAAGTTAATATACGTATTTATTCCACGGTAAATAGCCTGTTATTTGAAGTTTGTGATACCGGTTGTGGCTTAAATGAGGAGCAACAGGCGTCACTGTTTGAGCCATTTCAACAAGCGGATGAGTCAGTTGCTCGTCGGTTTGGCGGTACTGGGTTAGGTTTGGCGATTTGTAAACGCTTAAGCGAAGCCATGCAAGGACGACTAGGGGTTCGTAGCACTCCTGGGCAGGGCAGCATATTTTGGTGCGAGTTGCCCCTTATAGAAGCCAGCCCAGTCACCGCTCCATTGCCGCCCGAACCAACGCAGGATTTTACAGGCACATCCTTACTACTTGTGGAAGACAATGCCGTCAATCGTAAAGTTGCCATTGGGCTACTGTCGCGCCTTGGATGTGATGTCGTCTGTGCTGAGAATGGCCAAGATGCTCTGGACATGGTACAGGCTCAGCAGGTGCACCTTATCTTTATGGATATCCAGCTACCGGATATCGATGGCATCACCGTGACCAAAAGGCTTCGCTCTCAAGGTGGCTGGCTGGCTAACGTGCCGATTGTGGCCATGACGGCTGGCGGCGTGGAAGATGTTCGCCAACGCTGCCTAGCAGCGGGAATGAACGATTACATTACCAAACCGTTATCCTTACTTGCCCTTAGCCATGTGCTGTCACTGCAGCTGTTTACGGCTTCGCGCCCAGACGCCTTATCGGCGTTGCCTTTAGATCAGGAGCAGCAAGAGTTACAGCCACTCCTTAACCGTGCAACACTAGAGTCCCTGGTTATGTCATTGGGAGCTGAAAGTGTTGAACAGGTCATCATGCTTTATTACCAGCAAGTGAGTGATTACTCTGCACAGTTGGCTGCTTACCTAAGCAACGCGGAATTTCTGACAACGGAGCAAGCCAAGCAAGTGGCGCGCTTAGCACATCAGCTGCGCGGCGAATCGCTCGGTGTTGGGGCAGAGCGTTTGGCCGCTGAGGCTAAACGGCTCGAAATAATCGCCAGTAACAGTGCGTCTTCACCGCAAGATTTTACTGAAACCATGAGTCTGTTGAGGCAAACCGCTTCGCGAACTCATGCAGCGTTGGAGAAATGGCGCCGTGACGATAGCACCGAAGAATAGCGGTATTCAGATCGCTGCCAGCAACCAGCTTAATCCCTTCCAAGCCGCCGATGAACTGGCTCAGCAGCTAGGCCATGAGCACTTAGGTTTTGTGCTGTTTTTTTGCAGTGCAGAGTATCCGTTAGAGGAACTAGCAACTGCCCTTGGTGGTGCGTTTGATAAGGTGCCGATGAGTGGTTGCACGACGGCTGGCGAGATTACACCGCAAGGCTATGACCGAGGTTCTGTGGTTGCGATAGGTTTTGATAGTCGCGTGTTTGCAATTGAAACCTCACTGGTAGACGACCTTGAACACTTTGACCTTAGCCGCGCACAACCGCTCGTCGATACCTTGCTGGAGCGTTGTCGACAGCAGGCGGTTGCACCGGTGAACGAGCATAGCTTTGCCCTCACGTTACTAGATGGTTTGTCCAGCCGTGAAGAACAGGTATTAGCAACCTTAGATGCTGCTCTTGGCCGTATTCCCAGCTTTGGCGGCTCGGCCGGTGATGATAATCACCTTACCCATACCCATGTTTATGCGAATGGGCATTTTCATACCCGCGCCGCCGTGGTGGTAATGCTTAACACGCGGCTCCCGTTTGAGGTGTTTTCTACCCATCATCTTGAGCCGCTTGCCCATAAATTGGTGGTAACAGAGGCTGACCGGGAGCAGCGTCGAGTGCTAGAGCTTAACGGGTTACCTGCTGCTGACGTGTATGCAGCGTTAGTCGGCTGTTCTGTTGATGCGCTATCGCCATCCATTTTTGCCCAGCACCCGCTGGCAGTTTATATCGGCGGCCAACACTATATTCGTTCAATACAACGCGTGAATGAAGATGCTAGCCTAACGTTTTACTGTGCGGTAGAAACGGGCATTGTGCTCACCGCGATGCGGCCTGCGCCGTTACTCTTAGATCTAGAGGTGATGCTACAGCGCGTTCAACAACGCCTGGGTGCAACACCTTCGATTATAGGCTGTGATTGTTTCTTAAGGCGTATGGCGCTTGAGTCTTTGCAACAGCTGGATCAGGCGTCAGCGCTGCTTCGTCAGGCACGAGTAGTGGGGTTTAATACCTACGGCGAACATCATCATGGCATGCACGTAAATCAAACCTTTACGGGGGTGGCTTTTGGCGCTCTTCCAACTAGCGGCGGATAGCGATACTGCGGCGGATAATGCCACCCTGCGCGAGGAAAACCGCCGTTTGCGTAAGGTTTGCCAGGCGCTGATGGAGCGTGTGGAGTCCGGAGCAAGCCCTAACAGCGCCCCTTATGCAGCGTTTGAGCGCTCGGTGCTGCTGGCAGAGCAAGTACGCGAACGCACAGACGCACTTCATCGCACATTAGATGAACTTAGCCAAGTAAATGCACGACTTCTGGCGGCGAATGCCGAAGCAGAGGCGGCCAATCTTTCCAAAACGAAATTTTTAGCGGCGGTTAGTCATGACCTACTTCAGCCGTTAAACTCCGCACGGTTATTCGCCAGTGCCTTAGAAACGCATGCGCTTCCCGAGGCCTCCCAGGCTTTAGTAGGGCACATAGGGCGTTCGTTAAAAGATGTCGAAGGGCTTTTAGGTACATTGGTGGATATTTCCCGCCTGGATGCTGGCGTACTTCACGCGGATAAAGCACCGTTTGCGGTAAGCACACTGCTAGATGCCTTGGCCGAAGAGTATCGGCAAGTGGCCGCCGTACGTGGGCTGACGCTTCACTATGTGCCGTCGAGTGTGGTGGTCGAATCTGATCTAGCGCTGCTGGCGCGTGTCGTGCGCAACTTCCTCAGCAATGCTGTGCGCTATACCGAACATGGTCACTTACTGCTTGGCTGTCGACGACGCGCCAACGGTCTTGAAATTATGGTGGGCGATACTGGGCCGGGGATACCAGAGCCACAGCGTAAGGCGATTTTTCTAGAATTTCGCCGCGCCAACCAGTCCCAAAGTGGCCACAGCCGAGGGCTTGGATTAGGACTGGCAATCGTCGATCGTATCAGCACTATGTTAGAGCACCCGGTGTCGCTTACTTCACAGCTTGGGCGTGGCTCGCTGTTTTCTGTGCTGGTCCCTTTCTCTGTGCCAGTACCTAATGCAGCCCCAAGCGCAGGCGCATCGCCCGTTGCGTATGCACCAAAAGCGTTGTCTGGGTCTGATCGTTGGCAGCACGATCCGCTACAAGGCTGTGTCATATGGGTGATTGATGATGATCCCGCGATTATAGAAGGGATGCAGGCGTTGCTGGGCAGTTGGGGGTGTCGGGTGAGGGCAGCCGCTACGGTGAGTGCGCTGGAAGCAGCGAGTGACGGTGAGCGCCCGGCCGTACTGTTGGTGGATTATCACCTGGGTGACCACCGTGAAAATGGGATTGATCTGGCGGCAAGATTGCGTCGACGCTATCCAGGGTTAGCCACTGTGGTCATCACTGCCAACCATGAGGCAGCCTTGAAACGGGCCACCCGGGAAGCGGGTATGCACTGTTTGTTAAAACCGCTTAAGCCTCTTCGCTTAAAGATGCTACTGGGAACGCTCTTAGAGACTTCTGCTTAACGGGAAGTCGGCGGCTAGGTGGAGGAGGTTCGTTTGGCAAGATAAGCGCCTAGCTCCTCTTCACCTGCGATGACGATAGCATGCACTCTACTTGTTGCACCTAGCTTGCGTAAAATAGCCGAGACATGCGTTTTAACGGTAGTTTCAGCGATAAACAGTTCTCGTGCGATCTGTTTATTGGACATCCCCTGAGCCATGCAACCCAATACATCTAACTGCTTGTCGGTTAAGCGTATTAGCCGTTCGCGGGACACCTCCGACGAAGGCGTCAATGCTGATGACTCCATGCGTGGGGGCGGCTGGCGCATAATATCTGCAGGCAGATAAAGTTGCCCCTGAAGAATTTGGCTGAGTGCTGCTAACAGCTGCTCTCGGGGGGTTGATTTCGGAATATAGCCCACGGCACCTTGGGTAATGGCATCTAACACCAACTGGCGCTCCTGATGTGCCGAGACAATGGCGACGGGAAGCCATGGAAATCTTTCTCGAAGTATTGTCAGACCCTCTAGCCCATCGGCATCGGGCAGGCTTAAATCGAGCAACAGCAGATCAAGCTCATCGTGGGTGCCTATCGTGTGAATAGCCGCCGCCAAACTGTCCGACTCCAGCAGTTGAGTATCTGTTAAACCAGCGCTAATCACCGCGTGTAATGCTTCGCGAAACAGCGGATGGTCATCTGCCACTAGCAACGAGTACATGGCGTCTCCTACCAAGGGATGAGGGTGCGTCCTGCCATCGGGCTATATCGTAAATGGCGTGTGTGGCTAACACTGGGTAGGCACCTTATTTAATAATCATAATACTCAGGAGCTTTACCATGATCTACGCCAACCCGGGTGATGCTGGTTCCGTTGTGTCCTTTGAGAAACGCTTTGGCAACTATATCGGCGGTGAGTTTGTTCCCCCGGTCAACGGCCAGTACTTTGATAATATCAGTCCTGTTAACGGCCAAGTATTCTGCGAAATTCCCCGCTCTAGCGCTGAAGACATTGAGAAAGCGCTAGATGCAGCTCACAAAGCAGCGCCTGCCTGGGGTAAAACCTCCGTTCAAGAGCGCAGTAACATCCTACTTAAGATTGCCGACCGCCTCGAGCAAAACCTTGAAATGCTGGCTGTCGCAGAAACGTGGGATAACGGAAAAGCGGTTCGTGAAACCCTGAATGCGGATATTCCGCTGGCTGTTGACCACTTCCGTTACTTTGCTGGCTGCTTGCGTTCACAAGAAGGTACGGCTGCGGATATCGATGCTAACACCGTTGCCTACCATTTCCATGAGCCGCTGGGCGTTGTTGGTCAAATTATTCCCTGGAACTTCCCGATTCTAATGGCTGCTTGGAAACTTGGCCCTGCCCTTGCCGCGGGTAACTGCGTCATACTGAAGCCAGCTGAGCAAACTCCGGCCTCGATATTGAAAGTTATGGAGGTTATTGGCGACCTGCTGCCCCCGGGCGTGCTAAACGTCGTTAATGGATTCGGCGCAGAAGCAGGCCAAGCACTCGCCACCAGCAAGCGTATTGCCAAAATTGCCTTTACCGGTTCGACGCCGGTTGGCTCGCATATTCTTAAATGTGCCGCAGAAAATATTATCCCCTCGACAGTGGAGCTGGGTGGTAAATCACCCAATATCTATTTCGCTGACATCATGAACGCCGAGCCGACGTTTATTGATAAAGCCGTCGAAGGCTTAGTGCTGGCCTTCTTCAACCAAGGCGAAGTATGTACCTGTCCTTCTCGTGCGTTGATTCAAGAGAGCATGTACGACGAGTTTATGGCCAAGGTGGTTGAGCGGACTAAAACAATCAAGCGCGGCAACCCGCTGGATACCGACGTGCAGGTTGGTGCTCAAGCCTCCCAAGAGCAGTTCGATAAAATCATGTCGTACATGGACATCGCGCGCGACGAAGGCGCCGAGTTCCTTGCTGGCGGTGATAAAGAGAGCCTGGATGACAGCATCAATGGCGGCTACTACATCCAGCCGACACTGCTCAAAGGCAACAACAAGATGCGCGTCTTCCAGGAAGAGATTTTTGGACCTGTGGTCGCGGTGACCACCTTCAAAGATGAAGAAGAAGCGCTCGCCATTGCCAACGATACCGAGTTCGGCCTGGGTGCCGGTGTATGGAGTCGTGACATCAACGTCGCCTTCCGTATGGGGCGTGGCATTCAAGCAGGTCGCGTATGGACCAACTGCTATCACCAGTACCCTGCCCATGCTGCGTTCGGCGGTTATAAGAAATCAGGCGTAGGTCGCGAAAACCATAAAGTAGCGCTTGAGCACTATCAGCAAACTAAGAACCTGCTAGTGAGTTACGATATTAACCCGCTAGGTTTCTTCTAATACGCTATTCTGCAGTGATACCGCCCGGCTATTGCCGGGCGTTTTGCTACTCCCCTGACGCTTACTGTAACGATAAGAGCAACCACAAGTTGCCACATCGACAACCATCAGGAGTTGCATCATGGATAACACAATGCGAGCGGCAGTCGTACGTGAGTTCGGTCAGCCACTAGCGATAGAAGAAGTAAACGTGCCTCGTCCCAAGCGGGGAGAGGTGCTGATGAAGGTGGCGGCCTCTGGCGTTTGCCACACCGATTTACATGCAGCACACGGCGATTGGCCGGTAAAACCCTCGCCACCGTTTATTCCAGGGCACGAAGGCGTTGGGCATATTGTGGCGGTGGGTGACGGCGTTACCCATGTCAAAGAGGGCGATCGTATCGGCGTGCCCTGGCTGTACTCAGCCTGTGGTTACTGTGAACACTGTTTAGGCGGCTGGGAAACCCTGTGTGAATCCCAGCAAAATACCGGTTACTCGGTCAATGGCGGGTTTGCCGACTATACCTTGGCGGATGCGGGCTATGTAGGGCGTCTGCCGGACGCCGTTGATTTCATCGAAATAGCCCCGGTTCTGTGTGCGGGAGTGACGGTTTATAAAGGCTTGAAAATGACCGATACCCGCCCCGGCCAGTGGGTGGTTATTTCAGGCGTCGGCGGCTTGGGGCATATGGCAGTGCAGTACGCGAAAGCGATGGGGCTGAACGTCGCGGCTGTTGATATTGACGACGGTAAATTAGCCCTAGCCGAACGGTTAGGTGCCACAGTGACGGTTAACGCGATGAAAACCGACCCTGCGGCGTATCTGAAGAAAACCATTGGTGGTGCCCATGGGGCACTGGTCACAGCGGTATCGCCGAAGGCGTTTGATCAAGCGCAAAACATGCTGCGCCGTGGTGGCACTCTGGTGCTCAATGGCTTGCCGCCGGGTGACTTCCCACTGCCGATTTTCAGCACGGTGCTTAACGGTATTACCATTCGTGGCTCTATCGTGGGGACGCGCAGTGACCTTCAAGAAGCGCTGGATTTCGCCGCCGAAGGCAAAGTCAAAGCGACTGTGGTGACCGACACGCTAGACAATATCAACGATGTCTTCCAACGTATGATCGACGGCAAGATAGAAGGCCGTATTGTGCTGGATATGGCGAGCTGAACGAGCAAGTGGGGGAGACGATAGCTCCCCCCTTTTATTCCCTGCCGTCTATTCAATACCCACTGAATCTTTCTTTTCTAACCAGCGTTGTGCCATACGCTCGGCGTGGGCAAGATTGCTCACGACCGCTAATTTGCCCACTTCACGCTTAATGCCCGCGCGTTTAATTTTGAGTGCCAGGCGCGGCTGCAGCCCAACAAACATCACTCCTACGCCTTGTTCGCTCAGCTCACGGCGCAACGTATCTAACGCCACCATGGCCGTGGTATCCAGACTGGGAACTTCGCGCATATCCAGAACGATAATTCGTACGCTGTGATCAATCACTCGTAGCGTGGCAATCGCCTTTTCAGCGGCACCGAAAAATAGTGGGCCGTGAATTTTGTAAAGGGCGACTTCCGGTGGGAAGTGCGCGTCTTTATCGGGTGTGTCTAAGCGTTGAGTGTGGGTCAACTGTGCCATGCGGCGAATAAACAACGCGGCGGCCAAGCCAATACCGACAGCCACCGCAATCACCATGTCAAAAAGTACCGTTAGCCCAAAGCAGATCACCAGCACCCACACATCGCTAGCGGGGGCACTTTTCAGTGTATGCACAAAGTGTCGTGCCTCGCTCATATTCCAGGCGATGATAAATAGTAGCGCAGCCAGGGCCGCCATAGGCACATGTCCCAGAACGCCTGCCAGCGCGACTACCGCGAGTAGCACTACCAGCGAATGAACTACTGCGGCGATAGGTGAGAAGGCGCCGCTTTTGATGTTGGTCGCCGTGCGGGCAAGCGCTGCTGTGGCGGTAATGCCGCCAAAGAAGGGCACGATTAAGTTGCCCAGCCCCTGACCAATCAGTTCAGCATTAGGATCATGTCGAGTGCGGGTTAGGCCATCTGCCACGACGGCGCAGAGCAGTGATTCAATGGCCGCCAGTAACGCGATGGCTAGCGCTGGGCCAAGCAGCGCTTGAATTAGCGCGAAGTTAATCTCAAGCGGTGCGCCGTCAGCGCCAGGAAAGTGCCAGGGTGCAGCCACGCTAGGTGCAAAGGGTGGAATGCCGCTACCGCTTTCACCTTGGAACTCCCAGCTAAACCGTGAGGCGATCGTGTCGACCTCAACGCCACTCATTACTAGTAGTGCGGCAGCTAGGGTACCTACCGCCAAGCCAACTAGTGGCGCAGGTATCGGGGTATTCAATCTGGGCCAGATTAACAGCGTTGCCAAGGTAACAACTCCCACGCTGATTTCTGCGGGGGAAAGAGTGGGTAGCGCTTGGCCAATCAGCACTAGGTTATGCAGGGTGCTATCGCCTAGCTCTACTCCGGCCAAGCCAAGAAAGTCAGGTAGTTGTAGGAGCGCAATGACTACCCCGATGCCCGCCGTAAAGCCGAGGATAACCGGGTAGGGCACGTACTGAATCAGGCTGCCTAAGCGAGAAAGCCCCAGTGCGACCAAAATAGCGCCCGCCATCAGTGTGGCGATCAGCAGTCCGCCCAGGCCATGGTTGGCGACAATAGGAAATAGAATTACCACAAAGGCGGCAGTGGGGCCGGAAATGTTAAAACGCGAGCCACCCGTCAAAGCGATCACTGCACCCGCGACAATCGCAGTATAAAGCCCGTGTTGGGGTGGCACGCCAGTGGCAATCGCCAACGCCATAGAAAGTGGGACGGCTACCACACCAATCGTCAGCCCCGCCATGACATCACGCTTCAATTTGGCAAGCGTGTACCCCTCGCGCCAAGCGCTGAGTAGTGCACTGCCCGGCACTGGAAAGGCGTACCCCGAAGGTCGATGAGCGCGGGCCATCAGGCAAGTCTCCTAATAAAGTTGAAAAACAAGCAAGTGGGAAAACAAGGTTTTACGTTACGCCTGCTCAGTGATTCTCACAATATGGCGTTAGTTGTGAGAAGCGTCATCAGGGCGTTTTTCGGGCATAAAAAAACCCCAGCACGTAGGCTGGGATTTCTCTTTTCACTTGAAGACTGACGCCGTTACATCTGGGAGTCTTCCGGCGGTTCGCCGATGGTGCCTGGCATTGCCTGCACATGGCCCATCTGTTGGCCTGCCAGAGTAAGGAAGTGTAGGTGGCGTTCGTACTCTGCCACGAGATCACCAATCACTTGACCACGGGTATAGCCGTTCAGGTCTTTATCTTGACCGCCTTCAGCTAAGTACACGTCCAAACGGACATAGAAGTCGTCATCCGCAGGTATAAAGCTGGGGGTACGCATACGGTGCGGACATACCTGGTAGACAAAACTAGTGGCATCGCCCAGGTCAACCTGCAGCGTCAGATTGGGAAGCGACTCGCCATCAAGATGCTCTTCGGTAACGTTGGCGGTTTGGCCGCGGCTTTCAAGTTCTTGGGCAAATTGCGTCATCGCTGGGCGAATAGAGTGCTGAATGGTTGCTGCGGCACCCGCACGGTTAGAGGTATCCAGCGCACGATCCAAACGCTCGCGCCAGTCGCCGCCGGGTGCGCCACCGGCAATCATGCGACGTGCGTCGGCCTTGCTGCCTTCCAGTTTCAGGGCTTTATACATTCCCACCATGACTGCGAAAATCACCAATGAGAAAGGCAGGGCGGTAATCACCACGGCACTTTGCAGAGCGTTTAAGCCGCCAGCCATTAACAGGGCGATGGTGATCAAGCCAATCACTGCCGACCAGAAAATACGCAGACGGATCGGAGCATCGTGGTTAACGTCACTCAAAATAGAAGTGAAGTTGGCCAGTACCAGCGCACCGGAGTCCGCAGAGGTAATAAAGAACACAATCCCTAGTACCGTTACTACGGCTGCAGTAAGGCCTGCGTAAGGGTAGTACTCAAGCAGTGTATAAAGCGTGGTTTGCGGAGTGTTGAGTGCCTGCTCACCCAGCTCGACCACACCTTGGTTGGCCACCAGCTCAATGCCGCTGTTACCGAACACCGACATCCAGACCATCATAAAGGCCAGCGGAATAAACAACGCTCCAGCGACAAATTCGCGGATAGTACGGCCACGTGAAATACGTGCCAAGAAAAGGCCGACAAACGGTGTCCAGGCAATCCACCAGCCCCAGAAGAAGATCGTCCACCACATTTTCCACTCTTGGGCGCCTTCATCGGCAAACGCGTAGGTATCAAAACTAGCACCCACAAACCCAGAAAGGTAGTCACCGGCGTTATTGACCACTTTATCCAGTAGGACCAGGGTGTCGCCTGAAAAGAGTACAAATAGCATCAGGGCTAGCGCGAGCAGCATGTTGAACTCAGAAAGGCGGCGAATGCCTTTCTCGACGCCAGTCACCACGGAAATGGTTGCCAATACCACGACCAGGACAATCAAAATCACCTGCACGGTGAGGGTTTCAGGCACGCCGAACATATAGGTAAGGCCGTAATTGAGCTGCATTACCCCAATACCCAGACTAGTGGCGATACCGAACACGGTGGAGATTACGGCGGTGATGTCCACTGCGTTACCAATCGGACCGTGGATACGCTTGCCCAAAATTGGGTAGAGCGCGCTACGAATCGCCAGTGGCAAGCGATGGCGGTAACTAAAGTAGGCCAGCGCCATACCCATCAGCACGTACAGCCCCCAGCCGGAAAGCCCCCAGTGCAGATAGGTTTGAACGACGGCCTGACGCATGGCCTCTTGGCTTTCAGGCGCTAGATCAGGGGGTGCCAGATAGTGGGCGACCGGTTCAGCAACGCTGAAAAACAGCAGGTCAATACCGATACCTGCGGCAAACAGCATAGCTGACCACGATAGCAGCGAAAACTCAGGCCGTGAGTGATCTGGGCCAAGGCGAATGCTACCAAAGCGCGACATACCAATAATCACCACAAATACCAGATAAGCCACAATCGCCAGCATGTAGTACCAGCCGAATGTTTTACTTACCCAGGCAAGCCCTGCATCGAAGAAAGCGCCGGCCTGTTCGGTGAACAGCATGGTAAGAACCAAGAAAATAAGAATGCCCGCCACACTCCCGTGGAAAACCACGGGATTGAGGCGGTCGCGTGAGGGGAGGTTTGGGTTGTCTTTCGCCATGGAGGCGGACTCCTGTTGTTAAGACAAGAATTAAAAATAGCGTTATTTTTGAATGAACGTTCAAATAAAATACGCGGTTTAAGTACTCACTTCAAGTCGACGGGAAGCTTTCAGACCCTCGGATAAAGCGCTTTTCAGGAGTATAGAAACAAAAATGCCCGGCTAGGCCGGGCGTTAGAACAGGGTTTGACGTTTAATAAACGCTTACTCTGCCGCACTTTCCTCTGCAGGTTCGCTGTGGTGTCCACGACGCTCATGATCACGCTTGCCATGAGCTCTTTCACCCTGGCGATGCTCGCCATGTTTCTCAGCATGCATCTCGCGCATGGCATCGCGCAGCGCTTGTTGCTCTTCTTCGGTTAGGATCTCAGCCACCTGGGACTGGTGCTCTTCGCGTAGCGACAGCATGGCATCTCGGTGTTCAGCGTGTGCTTCGTTTAAGGCAGTTTGCTGCTCTTCACTTAAACCGGCGCGTTGATAAGCTTCTTGGCGGTACTCTTCCATGCGTTCCTGCATTGCTTCGCGGTCAATACCTGTACTGTTGTGGTGGCCGGCATTGGCACTGAAGGCTAAAGGCATAAGGGCAACGGCAAGTAGTGCAGGAGCAAATAGTTGGCGAAGTGACATGTTCATAACAGACCTCGAAACGTTTTAAAAAGTGGCAGTTTATCGATGTCAGTATCTAGGGGCTTGGTGTAAAACGCTTGCACAAAGTGTGCAACAACCGTGACCTTATTTTAGCTTACACGGTCACAATCACTTGGGTGGGGCTCACTGGATTTAACAACTGGACTTAAAAGAACTGGATTTAAGACCTGGATTTAAGACCTGGATTTAAGACCTGTGATTAAAAACTGTATTGAGGGGGCGTATTGAGGAATTTCACATGCTGGATTTACGTATTATGCGTCGATACCTGGGCGTAAGCGCGCTGACTCTCTTGATGAGTGGCTGCGGTGCAACGCATCAAGCCAGCCAGGGCCTACCTGCCATTGAGCAGGGGATGCTGAACACTCCGCAGACCTTTACTCGACTACCCGCCCAACGTTATACACCAGATGATTGGGCGCAAACATTGAGCGCCCAGGTACTATTGCCGAACGCATCAGACGCAGAGCGTCGACCAGCTGCACTCATTGTGCATGGCGGTGGCTGGCGCAACCGTGGACCTGACGACATGGAGGCGATTGCGGAGCAGTTAGCAGAGCAGGGATATGTGACAGTGAATATTGAGCACCGCTTTGCTCCCGAGTACCGATTCCCTGAACAGCTACATGATTTGCAACAGGCGATGAGCTGGATTCACAGTAACGCTGAGCGTTGGCAAGTGGATACTGACCGTATCGTGGGCGTTGGCTTTTCTTCTGGCGCACATTTGATAAGCCTGCTTGCCTTGGCTGACGATGAAGGCCCGCTTGGCGATCCTTATGGTGGCGAGCACACAAAGCTAGCAGCGGTGTTGGTCGGCGGTCTACCCAGTGACCTGTTGAAGTTTGATGACGGCCGTTTGGTGGTCGACTTTATTGGCGGCACCCGCGCCGAAAAAACAGAGGCCTATGCACTGGCTTCACCTGCGCGGCAAATCACTCCTCAGGCGCCACCGTTTTTTCTGTTTCATGGCAGTTGGGATCAACTAGTGCCCGTTGATCACGCAACTGACTTCTATCAAGCACTCCAGGCCCAGGGCACTGAAAGCGAGCTTTACTTACAGCGTGGCTATGGGCATTTTGCCAGCTTTCTGCTGCGTGGGAGCGCTATTGACGCGGGAATCGCCTTTTTAAACCGCCAAGTTCAGCCACCGATAGTAGAGAGCAAATAGACGGGTTTAGCCCTCAGGCTGATATTTATATCCAACCCCGTAAACGGAGCGAATAATCTCTAGCTCGGGTAGTGCTTCATGGATTTTTTTGCGTAGCTTCTTAATGTGGCTGTCCACGGTACGCTCGGAGACAATGCGGTTATCCCTATACATGTGATCCATTAGCTGCTCGCGACTGAAGATACGTCCTGGGGACTGCATCATGACGCGCAATAGTTGGAATTCTACGGCAGTGAGGCCAAGGTCGTGCCCATTAGCAAGCGCCTGCCAGCCCTCTTCATCGAGTGTCACTGGTGCTTGTGGGGTGGTGTCGGAGGCGTCATCGACTTGCGCCGCGGCTTGGCTGCGGCGTAATACGGCTTTTACGCGGGCAACCACTTCGCGGGGGCTAAAGGGTTTGCAAACATAGTCGTCTGCCCCTAGCTCCAAGCCCAGTAAACGATCAACTTCCTCGACTTTCGCGGTCACCATAATAATGGGTAAGTTGGGCCAGTGTTGACGGATTTCTCGACACAGCGTTAGTCCATCTTTACCAGGAAGCATCACATCTAGCAGTACTAATGCAGGGACGTGCTGGGTTAGCCAGGGCATAACGTCGTTGCCGTTGGCAATTATTGTCGGAGCAAAATTATTGTTTTCCAGATAGTCCGCCATTAAGCGGGCAATTTTAGGCTCGTCTTCAACAATGAGCAGTGAGGCGTCTTGGGGTGAAATATTCTCAGACATAGTCAGCTCGCTTAGATTAAGAGGCAATAAATAGCGGAAAGCGCAGCGTCCATTTCAGGCCGCCTAACTCAGAAGCACCAGGCGAAAGTGTTCCGCCATGGGCATTGACTAACGCGCTAGCAATAGAGAGCCCCAGCCCGCTGCCGCCACTTGCGCGGTTACGTGAGCCTTCCACGCGGTATAGGCGTTCAGTTAAGCGTGAAAGCTCGCTTTCAGGCACGCCTGGGGAACTGTCTTCCCAAGTAATCACAGCATGGCTAGCTTCGCAGGTTAATGAAACCCGTAACTCTCCTGGTGGTTGTGTATAGGCGCAGCTGTTATCCAGCAGGTTATTCCAGAGCTGGCGTAAGCGTTGGGCATCCCCTTGTATCATGATATCGGGGGTAAGCTGGCTTGACAGGGTCAGGCCGCTCTCTTCTAGCCAGCGGTCGGCATCGGATAAACGGCCTTTCAAGCTTTCGCTAAGGTTCATCGGCGCTAGCTGAATATCTAATGCGCCTGCATCACTTTGCGAAAGCAGCCTCAAGTCAGTGACTAACCGTTCCAGTTGAGCCACTTCTTGAGCCAGTGAGCTAAGATTTTCCTGGTTTAGCGGACGAATCCCATCCTGCATCGCTTCGATTTCACCGCGGAGCACTGCCAACGGGGTACGTAGCTCGTGCGCTGTGTCTGATACCCATCGTGCTCTGGCGTCACGGCTAGCTTCTAAGGTGGCCGCCAGGACGTTGAAATCGCGTGCCAAACTGGAAAGTTCATCTCGGCCGCGTTCTGGTAACCGAGTGTGATAATCACCTTCGGTTAAGCGCAATGTTGCGCCCGCCAATGCTCGGGTGCGTCGGCCTAGCCACCAGGAAAGCCCCCCTGCCAGTAACAGCGATGCTAATCCAAGAGAAACAACAATAAGCACCAAATTGCGCTGCTGGCGCTCTAGAAAGCGACTTTCCATGCGCTCCATCATATCTTGCGGAGGACGAAACCCCAGTTCTCCAATCGCTTCATTGTTTCCACTTGAGGTCACGTCGCTATACAGGGTGAGCCACCGCCAACCGTTTGAGCCGCGTGCGCTCTCAACAGGCGGGACGACGAAGCGGCCATCGCTATTGCGTAAAGCGAAGTCCTGAGCTTCGCCCAAGGGGGAAGGGCGGTCACGGTGTTCCTGACCAAGCTCAAAGCGCACAATATAGGGCCATCGTGCTGGCGATTGCTCCAACCACTCCCAACTACCCTGGGTTTCCCAGCGAGTAATTAGCCCATCAGCCAGAAGTTTAGCGCGCCGCTCTTGGGCTTGATTTAGATATTCTAAAAAGCCGCGATCGATGCTGTAAGTCACTGCTAGAAACACGCTTGCTGCAATGGCTACGTTGACACTTAAAATAGCCACAAAAAGCTTTAGGCCCAGTCGAGAGGGGCGCCACTGGCGTAGCGAAGCGAGCAATTTCATTAGCTGACTCCCTCATGGCTTGGTTGGGGTGGTTTGCTGAGTCGTTCGCGCAGGTTTTCTAAACCCAGGTAGAGGCAGGGCACAACCAGTAACAAGATAACCGTGGCGAATAGCATTCCAAACCCTAGCGAAATGGCCATGGGTATCATAAAGCGCGCTTGGCGAGAGGTTTCTAGAATCATTGGTGCCAAGCCTAAAAACGTGGTGAGTGTGGTCATCATAATTGGCCGTAGGCGGCGAGTCGCCGCGGCGACGATCGCTTCACGGGCATCCATGCCCTCACGACGCTTACGGTTAGCATAATCAATCAGTACCAGGGCATCGTTAATTACCACGCCCGAAAGTGCCAGCATACCAAGTAGGCTGATAATCGATAGTCCGAACCCCATTAGCATATGGCCTGCGACGGCCCCGACAATACCAAACGGAATAGCGGCCAGTACCAGCAGTGGCTGAAAGTAACTCCGGAAAGGAATGGCCAACAATGCATATAGCGCGGCCAGCATTAGCCACATGGCGTTGCGCAACGTGGCTAAATTGTCGGCGGTATCTTGCTGCCGCCCACCCATGCTCACTTCAAGCCCTGCCCAGGTATTGCTAAGGGTGGGGAAAACATCCTCTTGCAGCGTGGCTAACACTTGGTTAATCGCTTGATCTCCTTCTGAGTCAGCGGTCACTGTAATGATTCGCCGACCATCGATACGTTGAAGACTGCTAGAGGCTTGGCTTAACGTAATATCTGCAACGCGTGACAACGGGACGCTTAGACCGTCGGGCGTCTGGATCGGCAGCCGATAAAGCTCATTGAGGCTATCGCGATCTTGTTCTGGCAGGCGTACTTCAACGCTGACTTCTCGGCGGCCAATAAATTGTTCTATGGCTGTGGCACCCTGTAGCGGGCCGCGTAGCGCCTGGGCTAGGTCGCTCCCCGTTAGCCCTAACGCGCGCCCTTCGGCAGATAGGCGCATTTCAAGCTGCGGTTTGCCGTCTCCCAGTCCGCTGTCGATATCGGTTAACCCATATTCAGCCAGTTGTTCAGCCAACTGCGCAGCGGCCGCCTCTAACACTTGGGTGTTTGGGTGGGATAAACGCAGGCTCAGCGCTGCACCACTACCGGGGCCTCCGAAGTCTGACTCAAAGCGAACTGATTGCGCGCCGACTAAGTCGCCCGTTAAGTCGCGCCACTCCTGGGCAATTCGAGATGGAGGCCAGGCATCTAAACTTTCTCTGGCGATATCAAGACGTACTTGCAGGCTTTCACCATCCAAACGGCTGCGGGTGCTGCTAAAGCTAAGTGTTGCTTCGCGTTCGCTAAGTTGTTCGGCGGCGTTGAGCAATTGCTGGCTCAGTTCGCGGCTAACGCTAATGTTGCTGCCAATTGGTAGGGTAACGCTGGCTTGAACTTGGTCCGATTCCACTCTGGGCATGAGTGAAAAGCCAAGCCGGCCGCTCATGGCCCAGGCAAGCGCGACACATAGTAAGGCGACGCCTAGGGATACTGTTAGCAGGCGTTGGGTAAGCGCGCGCTGTAAAAACGGTTCAAACTGCTGGTAAGTAAAGTGATGCAAGCCCTTTTGCATACGCAGTCGAACAGCTTCTATAGGGCGCTGCCATACGGGTGTTTTGCGGGGTTTGCTGGCGTGGGCGAGGTGGGCAGGCAGTATAAACAGAGCTTCCACCAGGGAAATAATAAATACCGTGATAACAACCACTGGCACGGTAGCAAAAATAAGCCCTAAAAAGCCGGGTAAAAACAGTAGTGGCAGGAACGCAACAATATTAGACAGAATCGCAAAGGTAAGCGGTGTGGCGATTTCTTGAGCACCTTTCACCGCGGCATCACGAAGGGAATAGCCCTGTTCTCGGTAGCTGTAAATATTCTCACCGACCATAATGGCATCGTCCACGACGATGCCAAGGGCGATAATAAAGGCGAACATCGACATCATATTGAGTGAGACGCCAATCCAAGGCAGAAATAGCATTGCGCCCAAGAAAGCGGTGGGTATGCCCAGCGTTACCCAGAAGGCCAATCGTGCCTCAAGAAACAGTGCCATAAGAATTAGCACCAGTGCCAAGCCCATCCAAGCGTTTTTTAGCAGCAGATTCAGGCGGTCTTCATAGATTTCTGAGCTGTCTCTGGAAACATCCAGGCGTACCCCGTTGGGCAGGTTGGCGCGCAGCCGCTCCAACTCACCATAGACGGCTTGTGAGATACTGGTCGGGGTTTGATCACCAATCTGATAGATATCCACTGATAAGCCCTGCTCGCCGTTGTAGAACTCCTCACGGTCGGTTTCAGCAAACCCTTCTCTTACGCGAGCAATATCACCCAACACAACAGGAGAACCTTGGGCAGTGGTGAGAATAGGGAGCGCGGCAAACTCGTCCGCACTGTTGCGGCGTCCCTGATAGCGAATCAACCACTCGCCTTCGGCGGTAGTGAGCTGGCCACTGGCGAGATCGAGCGCTTCTTCAGCAATTCGGCTGGCAAGCTGTTGATGGTCTAACCCAAAGCGCTCAATGGCTTCTTCATCCAAAAGCACCTGGATTTCACGTTCCCGGTTGCCGGAGAGTTCTGCTCGGGAAATACCGCTAGTAGCCTGTAGTTCTGCGCGTACATCCTCCGCGGCGTCATGGAGGGCGGCTAAGCTAACTGAGCCATATACTTGTAGGCTCACCACGCTGCGAGAACGCCCAGCTAGGGTAAAGCGCGGTGGATCCGCAGCGTTAGGCAAGGTGGTGATGGCATTCACGGCTTGCTGGATATCCTGATAGGCCCGCATCACATCAACACCATCGATCAGCGTGGCGCTGACTACGCCGCTACCTTCGCCAGCGCTGGCGGTTAATTCATCGATGCCTTCCACGTCGGCAATGGCAGCTTCAACTGGTAGCAGCAAACTTTGCTCAACATCTTCCGGCGTGGCACCAGGATAGCTGATGCTAACTTGGATGATTTCCGTTTCAAATTCCGGGAAAACCTCTTTCTTGATGGCCAGGGATGCCATTAAACCGCCGACGATAAATAGCACCATCATCAGGTTAGGGGCAACGCCATGGTCGACCATCCAGGCGAGTGGGCCACGGCGAATCATGGGCTTTCCTCATCACTTGCTGGGGTGTCTCCCCGCTGGCGAATACGGACTTGTTGGCCTTCACGAGGCTGAGCCAAGCCGGCAATAACCACCCGCTGTCCGGGTACTAAACCGCTGCGTATTAGCGCCGTTTCCTGCCCGCGATAGGCCAGGGTGACATGGGTGCTGTGTAGGCGATCTTCATCATCCACCCACCATACCTGCTCGCCGGGACGCAATGCTGCAGAAGGCAAGGCGATGAGCGGCTCCTGGGTTGTGCTATGAAAGGCAACACGCAGCACATCGCCAAGACGCAGCGCAGGGCCATCTTGCTCTAGCGACAGCGGGTCATTCACGGCGATCAAAAGCTGCGCCTGTAAGCCGTTCTCTTCCAGGTTTGGCAGAATAGAAATTAAGTTACCTTCTCTGCTTGCTCCTTCCGGCCAGCCTTGGCTGGTAAGTGTGACGCGGCTGCCCGGCGTTAGCCAACCCAAAATATCCCCTGGCAACGAAGCGCGAACCCAAAACTGTTCGACACCAACCAAACTGAGTACTTCAGTACCCTGGCTTAACAGGGTCCCTGCGCCAACCAAGCGGTCTTGCACCATGGCTCGCCAAGGGGCAGCTAACGTGGCACGCTCAAGATTAAGCGCCGCTTGGTCTCGCACCACGCGTGCTTGCGTTAATTGCGCTTGAGCTTGGCGTAGCTGTGGTTCACGGAGCACCAATGCACGGCGCTCAGCACTGAGTTGGCGGCCAAAAGATTCATACTCACTTCGGGCGCGCTGTTGCTCCGCTTGTTCTAGTGCTAACTGCGCCTGCGCGTTGGCCAACTGCGCTTCGGCATCTTCGAGAACCAGACGTAAATCGGCCTGATCGATATAAGCAACTGGCGCTCCTTGTTCGACGACCTGGCCTGGAAGAACGCCTTCGCCAAAGCGTTCTAGCTGACCAGCCACCCGACTGGCTAACATGGTGGATTTCTCTGCTTCTACTCGACCAAAACCGTTAAGCATAGGCGCTTGCAGGCGCTCTTCAGTCGTCATGATATCCACTAAGGGTGGTGCGGCGGGCGGTGGCGGGCGGCGTTCAACGCGAGGCGGCTGGCTGATAATCCACCAAGCCAAGGTTAAGCCGCCAACGAAAACCAGTAGTGCTGCCAAGGCTCCGAAACCGATACGGCCTTGTTGAGAAGGTGCGTGAAAGTGAGAGGAGGTCATTACCGCGCGGCATCCGTTGGCTGAGGGCGAAAATTCCAGAGAAAATGGCGTATCATGCTAGCATCACCGATACGCAAGCAATGATTAGGTAAGCAATGTGCAAATAGCGTGCAACCCATTAAGCATCGCTGCATCGTGCGGTTTAACCGCTGACGGGCCTCACAATACCTGTCATTATTATTTTGCAAAGCACTAAATTCACTGGTTAATGTGACGTCATGAAAAACACCGCCACTCGCGATAAGTTAATTGAAACCGGTGCCGAGCTGATTGCCCAGCAGGGCTACAATGCGACGGGTATTAATGCCGTCTTAAAAACCTGTGGTGTGCCTAAAGGATCGTTTTACCACTACTTTTCCAGCAAAGAAGATTTTGGGCTGGCGGTGATCGAGCGCTTCGCCAGTCAGTATGATGAACGCTTGGCAACACTGTTTGAAGATGTTTCGTTGCCGCCGTTAGAGCGCATACGGCGTTACTTCGCCACAGGGCGTGAGCATATGTTGGACTGCGACCACACCACTGGCTGCTTGATTGGTAACCTGGGGCAGGAGCTTTCGGGCCAGAGTGACACCTTCCGTGATGCACTTAACTTGGTGTTCCAGCGCTGGGAGAAGCGTTTAGCCGCTTGCCTGAAAGAAGCGCAAAATCAAGATGATATCGATAAAACAATTGTTCCAGAAGCCCTGGCTAGTTTTATATTGTCGGGCTGGGAAGGCGCTATATTGCGCGCTAAAACGCTTAAGTCAGTCGCTCCTATGGAGCACTTTGAGTCGATTTTATTTGCCCATGTGCTGGCGCCATCAGCGTCCTGCGAAGCAAGCCGCTAGTGACGTGCGCGAAAATGGTGCTCTCCGCTAGCCACATCATTACACACGGCTGCCAGCAGCGACTCATCTAGCGACGGGTCGTCCAATGACAGCAGTCCGCACTGAGCCAACGCAGAGCGCAAACTTATCTGTTCATCTAAGCGCTGATAGACCACTCGCACACAACAGGGCATACGCTCACTGTTATCAGCCACCCCCATTTTTAATCCGGTTAAGCGTGTGACTTGGCTTTGGTAGCTGGGAAACAGAATAGTTTGGGTGATTTCATGGCCATTGAGGGTTTCGTGGTCAACCAAAAATAGCCGGTCTGCAAGTTTAACGGCAGTTCCTACGTACCGGTTATGACAGGGCCGCTTTCCCAGAGCGACTTGCATACGTTCGGTACGCTGGTACACCACACCTCCTTCTCTGGCTTCTAAGCACACCAACGTGCGCATCAAATGCCCAGGGCGGGACATTGAGTGGTAAAGCTCGAAGTAGCGACCTAGATAACGCTCCATGCCTTCGCTACCCCGCTGAATCAACGCATTAGGCCAGGGTAGTGTGTTCGGTGAGCTATCTGCGTTGAGCTGTCCGGTTTGCACCAGCGCACGGAAGTCGTGGTGAGGCAGCGCAATATCTTCTGGGGTTACCCCAAAAAAGTGGCAAATACGCTGCAGCGCGGCGTGGCTTGGGTAATAGCGACCGCTGAGGTAGCGGTTGAATTGAGCACGGTTAATGGATAAGCGGCGGCAAACGTCCGCAATAGACGGGTAGTAGCTGCATAGCAGGCGTAAATTGGCCACAAAATCATCATGCATGGGAGCGGTTTCAGCGTTCTCAGTCGGCGACGGTGCGGCTAATGTGACGCTTCGCTCTTCATAGTGCAATAGCCACGTAACAGAGCCGTTGCGTCAATCAGGCCTGATTTTAATTAGAATCTTGCGAGGCCAGATGATGGATACCCGCAGCGCCGCTCCCACATCGGCGAAAGCTTAAATATGAAGCTTCGCTCGGCCTTAACAATGGCTCTTAAAACCGTCTAGACAGTGCTGATAATCAGCGCTGCATTGACGCCACCGAAACCGAATCCGTTGCACAATACATGCTTCGTGACGTGCTTCTGATGAGTCGCCGTGACGAAGGTTAAATCCTGCATATCATCATCGCAGTGCTCAAGATTAATGGTGGGCGGAAGCTGCTGATTATTGACTGCCAATACAGAAAAAATACTCTCAATGCCCCCTGCTGCGCCTAATAGGTGTCCTGTGGCGGCTTTTGTTGCAGAAATAGGGATGGCCGGCAAACGCTCACCGAATACGTTACGCAATGAGGCAACTTCAGCCCGGTCGCCAACGGGCGTCGAGGTGGCGTGGGCATTGATATGATCAATAGCATCCGTGGTAAGGTTCGCCATGCCTAGCGCCGCTTGAATCGCAGCTGCAGCGCCGGCCCCATCCTTCGGGCCTGCCGTCAGGTGGTAGGCATCCGCGCTGGTGCCGTAGCCGCTAATGATCGCTAACGGCGTTGCGCCCCGCGCGACCGCATGCTCAAGCGTTTCGATCACCATAACGCCAGCGCCTTCTCCCATCACAAATCCGTTACGGGCTTTATCAAAGGGCCTGGACGCGCGCTCAGGGTTGTCGGCTTCTGTGGAAACGGCCTTTAGGGCGTTAAAGCTGGCGAGTGAAAGCGGATCAATACACGCCTCGGCGCCGCCGACGAGGGCAACATCAGCTTCTCCGTTGCGTATTATGCGCATACCGTCGCCAATCGCCTGTAGGCCAGCCGCGCAAGCCGTCACCGGGCAACCGAGAGGGCCTTGAAAGCCATAATGAATGGACAGGTTACCAGCAGCCAAATTGGCTAGAAAGGCGGGCACCGTGAAGGGGGAGAGTTTGCGATAGCCGCGCTCAGCAAGGGTTTTTTGAGCTTGTGTAATAGTCGGGAAGCCGCCAATGCCAGAGCCAATAATGGTGGCCGTTCTGCGTTTTTGGGCTTGCTCAACGGGAAACCAGTTGGCCTGTGATAGCGCCTCTTTGGCTGCCGCCAATGCGTAGAGGCTGAACAAGTCCATTTTGCGCTGCTCTTTGGGATCGGCTATCTCATTCAGGTCAATACCGCCGGTGGGGTCTCGGTCAATACTCGGCACCACCCCGGCAATTTTGATCGGGATATGACTTGTGTCAAAGCGGTCAATGGTGCTGATGCCAGACTGGCCGTTAACCAGTCGCTGCCAACTTGTGTTGACGCTGTTGCCTAGCGGGCTGACCATACCCATGCCGGTAATCACGATAGGTGAGTGCATAGTGACTCCTAATTTATTGATAGGGTCACCCTAGCAATGGGCAGTATATGATCAAGATAATATTTAGCTGACGAGGTAGCTATGCCTTATCCCAAGAGCCATAAATCGAAAACCAAAGAGCGCATTTTGGCTTCGGCGACGGAGCTATTCAGTCGCAATGGGTTTCAAAAGGTCTCGATTGGCCAGATCATGAAGCTAGCCAAGATGACGCATGGCGCCTTTTATGCGCATTTTGCTTCAAAAGAGGCCCTATACAATGAGTCTGTTCGCCTGACCATTGATAACAGTCGGGCGGCTAGGCTGGTAAAAGGCCCGCTTTCGTTGCAGCACTTAACCGAGTTAGTCGCTAACTACTGCAATCTCCAAGAGCTGGAAGCTAAGCATAGGCCGGGGCCTGAAGCGGTACTGTTCAATGAAATAGGCAGTGAAAAAGCAGAAATTCGCACTATGTTTGAAGCGTCCTATATGAGTATGAAAAAGATGCTTGAAACGCGCTTGATCGCGCTGAGTAAGCTGAAACAACTTCCCTTTGCCAATGACCGCAAAGCGATTGCTGATAAGTCCCGGGTCATATTGGCCTCTCTGGTAGGGGCCGTCGCGATTGCCAAAAGTTTGCCGGGGGAGGTGGAACGAAAGCAGGTGTTGTTAGCCACACAACGCCAGATTTTACTGATGCTCGGGGTCAGCGAAGCTGAGGTGGAGCGTATGATGCAAGCACAGTAGTTCGGCCATCTACTGAAGAGAGTCTCGATGTGTTGTTGGAGCGTTACCGCTCTTACGCGACGTTGAATGAGTGATTCGGCAGACTGCCCAAGACGAAGCGGGTAAAAAACTGGATAATGGCCGCCATCAGCCTATGGCCCCAAGACCTTCAGCACATTTATCTATCCGGATGCCCGCTCATGGAAATCAAAGTTAACTATCTCGACAACCTCCGCTTAGAGGCCAAGTTCGACGATTTTACGGTTATCTCCGACCAGCCGATTCGCTACAAAGGCGACGGCTCGGCACCTGGGCCGTTTGACTACTTTCTGGCGTCGTCTGCCATGTGTGCGGCCTACTTTGTAAAGGTTTACTGCAACGCCCGCGATATTCCTACCGAAAATATTCGCCTGTCACAGAACAACATCGTCGACCCGGAAGACCGCTATAAGCAGATCTTCAAAATCCAGGTCGAGTTGCCGGAAGATATTTCTGAAAAAGATCGCCAGGGCATTCTGCGTTCCATCGATCGCTGCACGGTTAAGAAGGTGGTTCAAACCGGCCCTGATTTCCAGATCGAGACGGTAGAAAACATCGACGAGGACGCCCAGGCACTGCTGATGGGAGCGCCGGAGGGCAGTGCTACTTATATTCCAGGCAAAGACCTGCCATTAGAACAAACCATCGCCAATATGAGCGCGATGCTGGCTGACCTGGGCATGAAGATCGAGATCGCCTCCTGGCGCAATATCGTGCCCCACGTCTGGTCACTGCATATTCGCGATGCGGCTTCACCGATGTGTTTCACCAATGGCAAAGGGGCTACCAAAGAGAGCGCCCTGTGTTCGGCGCTGGGCGAGTTTATTGAGCGCTTAAGCTGTAACTTTTTCTATAACGATCAGTACTTTGGCGAAGAGATTGCCAACAGCGATTTTGTTCACTATCCCAATGAAAAGTGGTTTCAGCCGGGGCCGAACGATGAGCTCCCCGCTGAAATCCTCGACGAACACTGCCGCGACATTTACAACCCAGAAGGCGAGTTGCGTGGCTCACATCTGATCGATACTAACTCGGGACGTGAAGACCGCGGTATCGTCTCGTTGCCCTTTGTGCGCCAGTCCGACGGCGAAACGGTCTACTTCCCCTCCAATCTGATCGAAAACCTGTTCCTCAGTAACGGTATGAGCGCGGGCAATACCCTGGTAGAAGCCCAGGTGCAGTGCCTGTCGGAAATTTTCGAACGGGCGGTGAAGCGCGAAATCCTCGAACAGGAGTTAGCTCTGCCGGATGTACCGCAGGACGTGCTAGCCAAGTATCCAAGTATCGTAGAAGGCATTAACGCCCTGGAAGCCCAAGGGTTCCCGGTGTTGGTCAAAGATGCCTCCATGGGCGGGCAGTTCCCAGTAATGTGCGTCACCTTAATGAACCCGCGTACCGGCGGCGTATTTGCTTCATTTGGCGCGCACCCGAGCTTTGAAGTGGCGCTGGAGCGCAGCCTAACTGAGCTTCTGCAGGGGCGCAGTTTCGAAGGATTAAACGATCTGCCACTGCCGACGTTTAACTCGCAAACCGTTTCTGAACCCAACAATTTTGTTGAGCACTTTATTGACTCTTTTGGCGTGGTTTCCTGGCGCTTCTTTAGTGCCAAGCCCGATTTTGAATTCAGTGAATGGGATTTCTCTGGCAGCAATGAGGAAGAGGCCGCGACGCTGTTTGGCATTTTTGAGGAGCTGGGCGCTGAAGTGTACATGGCGGTCCACGAAGACCTAGGCGCACCAGTCTGTCGCATTCTGGTGCCGGGTTACTCCGAGGTGTACCCCATTGAAGATTTAATCTGGGATAACACCAATAAAGCGTTGGACTACCGCGAAGATATTCTCAATCTGCACCGCTTGGATGACGCTCAGCTCACCGATCTGGTCGAGCGGTTGGAAGAGAGCCAGATGGATGACCACGCCGATATCATCACGCTGATCGGTATCGAGTTTGATGAGAACACTGTGTGGGGGCAGCTAACGATTCTAGAGCTCAAGCTGCTGGTTTACCTCGCGCTGCAACGCCATGAAGAAGCGCTGGACTGTGTGCAGATGTTCCTGCAGTACAACGATAATACCGTTGAGCGCGGTCTGTTCTATCAGGCGGTAAACGCGGTGCTGGAAATTGTGCTGGATGATGAACTGGAGCTTGAAGACTATCTGCATAACTTCCAGCGCATGTTCGGCGAAGCGACCATGGCGGCTGTCGTGGGGTCGGTAAGTGGCGAAGTACGCTTCCACGGCCTAACGCCGACTAACATGCAGTTAGAAGGCCTGGAGCGCCACCAGCGCTTGATCGAAAGCTATAAGAAGCTTCATGCGGCACGGGCGGCGAAAGCGGGCATTTAAGCATTCTCCAAACGCGCTGCTAGTTAACTGTTTTGCTGGTGTTACGGCGCCAGCAGAACAGGTCGCCACTTTGCCCGAACAGACGGTCTAATCAGCAGAGTGGAACCAAGATTGGCGGCTGAGGAATTCGATTAACTCGTGGCGAAACAGCTTGGCCCTTGCTGAAAGGCTGCGCCGGTAGGGCCATACCAAGAAGATCTCACGGTGGCGTCCCCGCCACTCAGGGAGCACTTGTATTAACTCTCCCGCTTGTAAGCTGTTCGCCACCATACTGGCGGGCATCAACGAGACGCCTGCTCCCGACGTTGTGAGGTTCAGCACAATATTCATATCGTTACTGATATGGAAATGGCTCTTGTGACAAGCGTGCTGACTACCGTCTTGATGGAACAGCAACCAATCGCTAAACATTTTTGCTGCCACGCTGGGGCATGCTTGTAGCTCTTCTATCGTGCTGGGAATAGGGTGTTTCATCGTCGGTGATGCCACCAAAATCGGCTCTATATAGCCCAGGTGTTTTTGGATCAACGTCGAGTCTTTTTGTGGTCCAGAGCGAAGCGCAATATCAGCCTGGTGGTCGCGAATATCAACCACGTTGTTATCGAGTTCGATCGTCAGCGCAATCTCAGGGTAGCGATCAATAAAGTGACGCCAAAACGCATCCAGTGGCCCGCTGCCCAGGTTGACAGGTGCCATAACCTTCAATGGCCCGCTTAGGCTATACAGTGTTTGATCCAGGTCTGAAATTCGCTGATCCAGTGCGAGTACTAGCTCCTCACACTCGCGGAAGTAGGACTCACCCTGAGGCGTCAACGTTAACCCCTTGGTTGAGCGGTGGAGCAACTCTACGCCTAGTGTGGCTTCCAGTGCGCTTATGCGCCGCGACACGGTGGCAATGGTCATCTTCAGCGTTGCCGCCGTAGCTGTGAGGCTGCGTTGGTTGGCGGCCACGATAAAGATGTTTAGGTCATCAAGAGAGGGTTTTCGCATTTTGCAATTCTGTAAAATTGATTCTCATATATTGGCATATATTACCGTTATAGGTGTTTGTTAATCTGTCCGCACTCAAACATCACTCTCAGGTACTGCCATGAAACACAGAATTATCTTCGCTATTCTCATGTCGTTTACGCTATCGCTGATTATGTCTGCCTGGGTAACGTACGTGAATATCGGAACTCATGCTGATTTTGTTGGCATCTGGATGCACGCTTGGCTGCTTGCTTGGCCAGCTGCTGGGATCATTGCATTTATCTGTGGCCCCTTTATGCATAAATTAGCCCACCGCATTGCCGAGAAAGTCTGACGGCTTGCCTGATGCACTCTGGTGCACCCGATGATGCAGTGAGTGCGCACAACTGCACCGCTGCGCCAAATTTAATTCTTCCCCATGCTTGGTAAAACGTTCTCCGCGGCGCGGTTTTAAGAAGCGCGAAATAAAACGACGCGAATTCCAACATAACGCTAATACAAGAACGCGGAGAAAATCACATGCTTGATATGCTCAATGAGCTCCTCTGGGGAAAGGTACTGCTAGTGCTGCTAGTAGGCGTTGGCATCGGTTTTACCGTTGCTTCCCGCTTTGTGCAGTTTCGTTATTTCGGCCAAATGTTTCGCATCCTGGGGTCGGGTCAGGCCTTTAAGCGTAATAAACACGGCCACTTAAGTTCGTTTCAGGCACTTGTCCTGTCAGTGGCAGGGCGCGTGGGTGGCGGTAATATTGCCGGCGTGGCGGTCGCGATTACGCTAGGTGGCCCAGGGGCTATTTTCTGGATGTGGCTGGTGGGCCTGATGGGGATGGCAACTAGCTTTTTAGAATGTACCCTCGCGCAGACCTACAAAGAAGCGGAAGGCGATGGCACTTATCGCGGTGGTCCGGCGTACTACATTGTTAAAGGGTTAGGTAAACAGTGGCGTTGGCTGGCAGCGTTTTACTCGGTGCTATTGCTGTTAACCTTTGGTTTTGCCTTTACCGCACTGCAATCTTATGCGGTAGCGACCTCGTTTGGCGACGCCTTTGGTGTGCCGGTGCTTTACAGTGGCATTGCCCTGGCCATGCTGGTAGGGCTGATTATTTTTGGTGGTATCAAACGTATTGCGCGCATCTCAGAGTTTCTGGTGCCTTTTATGGCGGTCAGCTATATCGCTATTGCGCTGCTGGTCATCGCCATGAACATTGGTGAAATTCCCGGCGTTATCATGCTAATCGTAAAAAGTGCTTTCGGCCTTGAACCGCTGATTGGTGGCGGTATTGGTGCGGCCATTATGATGGGTTTGAAGCGTGGTCTGTTTTCTAACGAAGCGGGTCTGGGCAGTGCGCCTAATGTGGCAGCGGTTGCTTACGTACCGCACCCGGCCAACCAAGGTATTGTGCAGGCGTTTTCGGTGTTTATCGATACCGTGATTATCTGCTCGGCCACGGCATTTTTGATTCTGCTCAGCGGTGTGTACGACCCGACAGCTGGCGCTGGCGTTGAAGGGATCGCCCTGACCCAGGCGGCGCTAGCCGACCATGTAGGCGAATGGGGTCGCACCTTTGTTAGCCTCGCGCTGCTGCTGTTTGCGTTCAGTACTATTTTGTACAACTACTACCTCGGCGAGAACAGCCTCAACTTCTTTAGCCGCGACAACCAGAACCTGTTTAACGCTTTCCGGGTCGCCATTGTGTTGCTGGTGTGCTGGGGCGCGACCACAGATCTTGGCACTGTGTTCGGCTTTGCCGATGTCACCATGGGGCTATTGGCAGTGGTCAACCTCGTGGCGCTGATTCTGTTGTTCAAGTGTGGCCTACGCATTCTGAACGATTACGATAGCCAGCGCCGCCAGGGCATTAAACAGCCGATCTTCGATGCCAACCAGCACCCGGATCTTGAGCTAGACCCCAAGGCGTGGGAACTGGAGCCTGAAGAGGCCGAAGCGCTAAAACAGCGCCTGGCAAGTGCGCCTGCTAAGTAAGCCCTCACAGGCACTAACGCTATTCGATTAGGAGAGACTATGTCCCGCGTACTCATGCTCTACACCGGCGGTACCATCGGTATGCAACCATCGCCACACGGGTATGTGCCTTGCGCGGGGCTGGCCGATCGTTTAGCCGCACACTTGGCGCTGGCCGCCGACAGGTTGCCGTCGTTTGATGTGCTAGAAATGCAGCCGCTGATTGATAGCGCTGAGCTAATGCCAGACGCCTGGAACCGTTTAGTGGCACAGTTAGAAAGCCACTGGCAAGCATACGATGGGTTTGTGGTGCTACACGGTACCGACACCATGGCGTATTGCGCCGCTGCGTTGTCGTTTATGCTCGGCGCGCTCAACAAGCCGGTGATCTTCACCGGCGCTCAAATTCCTTTGGGGGAGCCCCGTAGCGATGCACTGAATAATCTCGTCAGTGCATTGCAACTGGTGGATCACTCCGCGACACCTTGTGAAGTGAGTCTGGTCTTTCACGATCGACTTCTGCGCGGTAATCGTGCGCGCAAGGTACGCACTCAGGGCTTAGATGCCTTTGACTCTCCCAATTTCCCCTGGCTTGCCGAGCTTGGCATTGCCATATCTTACCCGCAGCCTTCTGCGTTGCTGAGCGGACGGCCTGACTTTGCCCCCATTGAGGTAGATGATGAGACGGTTGCGATATTGCCACTCTATCCTGGTATGTCGCTGCGCCGCGCTAAGGCGCTGCTGGCCGATGAACGCTTAAAAGGCTTGATTCTGCATAGCTACGGCGTCGGTAACCCGCCTAGTTTTGAAGGCGAGCTGTTAACGGCGTTAACGGCTGCAAGTGAACGAGGGGTCGCACTGCTTAACGTGACTCAGTGCGCCCAAGGGGAAGTCGTACAGGGAGCCTACGCCACCGGCGCGGCGCTGAACCAAGCCGGTGTGATTGCAGGAGGTGATATCACCCTAGAAGCCGCCGTTGCAAAGCTTACGGTGCTGCTAGGTCGTGGAATGAGCGGCCCTGCACTGCGCAGGGCACTTAGCGGCTCACTACGAGGCGAGTGTAGCTAACATCTTACCCTCTAGTGCTTTTTAACCTTCCAAATTCGCCACGTTAAGATCGCGATAATAAGCGCACTCAGTGGCGCTATGACGGAAGCGGCAACATTGGGTTCGATATCGACACCTAGCGCTCTTAAGCTTTCCAGCCCCAGTTTCATTAAGCTGAAAATGTAGTAGCTGATGACGATGATCGAGAGGCCTTCAACGGCCTTTTGGATTTTTAGCTGGCTGCTTGCGCGGGCATCTAAGCTCTGCAAAATTTTGTAGTTTTGCCTCTCGATTTCGACCTGGGTGCGGGTACGCAACAAGTCGTTTAAGCGTGTGGCGCTGGTGGCCAGCGTCTCAACGCGACGGTTCATGGCATCGCAGTAACGCACGGCCGGTTCAAATCGTCGCAAAATAAACATGCCAAGCCGAGGATAATTACCGATACGCTCCTCGCGCAGTTCATTGATGCGTGCCAACACGATGTTGGCATAGGCATCGGTCGCGCTAAAGCGTTGGCGTGTTTGTACACCGCAGCGTTCGAGTTTTGCCGAGAGCAGTGTCAAGGCGTTGAGCAACGGCTCGGCAGGGGAGGTGTGCTGTTCGGCGTGTTGATGAGAGAGTGCAGACAGCTCCGTTTCATAGTGTTGTAGCTCACGGCTGAGTGCTTTGGCTTCCGGTAGCGCCAGCATCGCCATTATGCGGTAAGTCTCAATATCAAATAAGCGTCTCGCCATCCTGCCCAGTCGATAGCTATCCAGATTATCGTTAACCATTAGCAATCGGTTTCTTTGCTGATCATCCAGGTTGAAGTCGCTCCAAACCGTGGCATCTCCGCCGCCTACCTTTGAGCCCGCTGGCTGATCTAATCCATAGGCCTCCACGCTACCTGCCCATCGATTGGCCGTTTCCACGCGCAAGACGCTGGCACTGATTATTTTATCGGCAACATCCGCGAGTAAACGGGCTAAAAACGTAGGTGGTGTTGGCCATATGCGAGGGTTGCTGTTGTTGTCGTGCTTAATGGTCAGCGTAAAAAATTCGGTGTGCCGCTCCCACTTTACTAAGCAACCCTGGCAACTGACTATTTGTTGCACCTGATCGGGCGTGACAGTGACCTCTGTCAGTTCTGCTAGGCGATTAAGCAACCTAGTAACGTCATCGCCTTCAAGCGTAAAAGCGTAGTGATGAAGGCAAGCAGGCCCCTCAAAATAGATGGGAGGCCGCGCGTGAAGCTCGTTATGTAATGCCGTGTGTTGAGCATGCATGAAACAAATTACCTGATCTATTGTTGTTACGAGTGTTGTAAAGAGTGTTGTAAAGAGTGTTGTTAAGAGCGTTGTGGCGAATGTTGTTACGAATAGCCAGCTTGATGGCTAACCTAGTTGCCAAGCGGCGTTAGCCAAAGAACCAGTAGCAGACGGCAATGGCAGTGATGATGCCCGCGGCGTCGGCGATGAGCGCGCAGCCCAGGCCATGGCGAATACGGGTAACGCCGACCGCGCCAAAATAGACCGCTAGCACGTAGAAGGTCGTTTCGGTGCTGCCTTGCAGGGTAGCGGCTAGCAGGCCAGGAAAGCTGTCGACACCAAAGGTGTTCATCGTCTCGATCATCATGGCCCGCGAGCCGCTACCAGAAAGGGGCTTTACAAAGGCGGTAGGCAGCGCATCGACAAAGCGAGTGTCCCAGCCAACCCCTTCCACTAACCAACGGATGCCACTTAGTCCTGCGTCCAGAACGCCGCTGGCACGCAGTACGCCAACCGCCACCAGCATGGCAATAAGATACGGCAGCAGGGTGACGGTAAAGCTGACACCTTCCTTTGCCCCTTCAATAAAGGCGTCATACACCCTGACACCACGCAGTGCGCCAACCACTAAAAACATCATGACAATAGTGAATAACGTTAGGTTACCCACCAGTGTTGAAGCAGCCGCCAATGCTTGGGCCGACATGCCCGCCAGCGTGGTAATTAATAACCCCAAGGCAAGCGCTGCAGCGACCAAATAAGCCAGCACCACGGGTTGCCAAAGTTTTAAGCGCTGTACGAGTGCAACCGCGAGTAGCCCTGCCAGGCTGGAGGCGCTGGTAGCCAGCAGAATCGGCAGAAAGACCAGGGTGGGCTCAGCCGCGCCTTGCTGAGCACGATAAATGAAGATCGTGACAGGTAGCAGCGTCAGTGATGATGTGTTGAGCACTAAAAACAGAATTTGTGCGTTGCTGGCGGTATCGCGGCTCGGATTGAGACTCTGCAGCGATTGCATGGCTTTAATGCCAATCGGTGTGGCAGCGTTATCTAAGCCTAGAATGTTAGCCGCAAAGTTCATGCTAATTAGCCCCATGGCAGGGTGGCCCCGGGGCACTTCTGGCATTAGGCGGGAAAACAGTGGGTCAAGCACGCGGCCTAGTAAGCGAATCATGCCGGCCTTTTCGGCAATCGAAAGAAAGCCCAACCAAAGCGTCATCGTGCCTAGTAGCACTAAAATAATATCCACGCTGACGCTTGCCATATCGAACAGCGACTGCACTAAGCGAGCAAAAACCTCGCTATCGCCACCGACTAACCACTGCCACAACGAGGCTGCAAACGCAGCAATGAAAAAGCTTAACCAAATTCCGTTTAGCATGGTGGGCAGGCATCCTGGGCAGTGAGGCAGTTGTATGTTTATAACGCTGCTTATCCTACCCAATGATTGCCTGCAATCGCTAACCCGAAAGCGAAAGAAAAAACAGAATCAGTGGTGGAGAGAGTAGTGACAGGATAAATCCGCTGACCACGGCAATAGGGACACAGGCCACTCCGCCGTGCTGCTGGATCACCGGCAGGGTGAAGTCCATCGACGTTGCGCCGCCATAGCCAATGGCTAGCGCGGTGTGGCGGTGGATAACGAGAGGAATCAGAATAAAGGCCAGCAGTTCGCGCGTAAGGTCGTTGAAAAACGCCACGCCGCCCATTAACGGACCAAGTTGGTCGCCAATCAAAATAGCCGAAAGCGAATACCAGCCAAAGCCAGATGCCATGGCTAAGCCTTCATTCCAACTAAGCGAGAGAAGCGGGGCGGCTAACAAGCCAGCGAGTAGCGAGCTCAGCGCAAGGGTAACCGCGATGGCAAGTCCCAGGCGATTCAGCAAAATTTGTTTAAGTGGCATGCCGGAATTGCGTAGCTGGCAGCCAACCAGCATCAATAGTGCGTATAGCACCCATTCTGCCAGCCAGTCGGCGGTGGTAAACAGCGTTTCCCCAATCATCGGGCCAATCAGCAAACCAAATGCCACGCCAGCGGCCACCACACCTACCAACATGAGTGAACCCTGCATAGCCGCCAGTTTGCTAGTAGGAGCGTTCTTCACCACTGGTGAATTACCGGCTTTCAAAGCCACTTGGCGTGATAGCCACCACAGTGCACCCAAGTTGAGCACGGTAGTAATGCTAAACAGCAGCAGCGCGTTACCGCCTAACCTTGAAAGCTGGCTGCCCAGGTTTTCAAGGCCCGCAAGACTTACCCCCATCAATAATAGAATCAAATAAACCGAGCCATTAACGGCTCGGTTGATGAGGTTCAGTAAGCGGGTAGAACGAACGCGTACTAAGTAGCCTAACAAGAGAGGCAATAAAACAATCAGTAATCCAGAAAGCATTTAAGGTGCGTTACCCCCAGCGGGGTTGAATTGAGTCATGGTGAGATACGTCTGCCGACGCCCCTCTTTTCGATATTCTGCCGAGAGGATTAGTCCTGGCCAACCTGGGTGGAAATTAATGTGTAGATATCGGTCGGGCTTTTCTTTATCAATCAGCGTGACGCGCGTGGTTTCGAACTCACCGGCGGGAACGGAAATGGTGTTGGGCTCGTTGATATTCTGTTGATCGACATAGTACTGGAAGTGTTCGTCGCGTCCGCGGTGATCAACAAACTCGATATCACAGGGAGTGCTTACCATGCAGCCTTCATGACCTGCTCGTCGGGAAAGGTCGAATAGAGCGGCCTGGCGATCAAGCGAGCTAATATCACTTTCGTTGAGCTGGTAACTGTCGCCGACACCCAGTAGCGAATAACTGCTGTTATAGAGCAAAGAGCGAGTCGAGGTATCGTCTATCGAAAAGCGACTACGCTCCTCACCTCGGGCAATCGCGACAGCAAAATTCATATTGCTTAACCAGTGGAGCCCCTCATTGCTGAGCGTATGGGTAATGGTTGCGCCGGGCCAGCCGCGTATTTCTAAACGGTATTGGGCCTGGAAGGGGTGTGGGGCTTGCAGAGTTTGCTCACCTTGTGGAGTATCTGCTGTTGCTAAGCCGCACAGGGAAAACAGGCAAGCGCCCAACATTGCGCTCGCAGACTTAGGGTGTCTGATGCCTCTTGTAACATAACGCAAAGGCCCTTCCTCCTTCTCGAGTGTTTTCCTAAGAGCCTTTAGCTAGCGCTTGGTTCCCCGTGCAGTATAGCGTGCGTATGGCTAAGCGTCAGTAGCCTGCTGCTGGGCTAATCGTTGCTAACGATTCACCCGCTTCAAATGCCTTAATATACGCAATGACTTGATCAATGGCGTCATTAAGTGGTGTAGGCGCTGCCATATGAGGCGTTACTACCACGCTTGGATGCTGCCAAAGGGGGTGGTTGGTTGGAAGAGGCTCTTCACAGAAAACGTCTAGCAGGGCACCACGCAGATGTCCTGGCTTATTCGTTTCACCGAGCGCATCGAGCAACGCCTGTTCATCGATTAGGCTGCCGCGACCGGGGTTAATAACACTGGCACCTTCGGGTAATTTTGCTAGCCGTTCGGCGTTAAGAATACCTTCCGTAGCCGCGGTATCTGGCAAAATAGTGACTAAGCTCTGCACTTGGCCAAGCAGTTCATCAAGCCCTTCATCGCCATGCAGGCAGCGTACGCCGCTAATCTGTTTAGCTGAGCGGCTCCAGCCAAGTACGGGGAACCCTGCTTGCGACAAGTGAGTGGCTACGTAACTGCCGATTGCGCCAAGGCCTAATACGCCAACTGGCCACTGTGTTTTTTCAGGCACGGCTTGGGGCTTCCAGGTAGCGCTCTGCTGTTGAGTGGCGTAGCGATCCATGCTGCGGTAGAAGTGCAGTACGCCATATAGCACGTAATCTGCCATGAGTTCGCCCATGCCAGCATCACGTAATTTCACGATAGGAACATCGCTTGGAAGGCCGGGTGTTTTCAGTAAGTAATCAACACCTGCTCCCAGGTTGATAATGCCTTTGAGCTGGTCTTGTTCCTGCAGTAAATGCTCTGGAGCTTTCCAAACGGCAAGGTAGTCGGCGTTTTTGCGTTCATCTTCAGGTGCGTCACTTGTCAATACAGTGGCCTGGGGCAACGCTTTTTCTAGAGCGGCTTGCCATTGGGCTGAATCATCAATATGGATGACTACTTTCATTTTTCCTCCTGACTACATGTTAACTATGGTTACGCTACCACGGCTTACCACAATTTTTGTCATAAAGGCTTTGACCGGCAACCAAGGGTCGGTGCTAGTATCGCCCTAAGACGACATTGGCAGGCCTACTGCGGGGGTGGCCAGGTCGATCCTGTGGCCCAGCGCGCCTAACTTACAATAGATAGCGCTGGTTCTTAGTGATCTTTGATGGCGAGTTGCCCGATGACTGAGGTTTCCCTGCCCTTCACACGTGAAGAGTACGCTAATCGGCTTTGGAAAGTGCGCGCTGAGATGGCGGGCCGTGGTATTGACGTTCTGATCGTCAGTGATCCTTCCAATATGGCGTGGTTGACTGGCTACGACGGCTGGTCATTTTATGTTCATCAATGCGTATTGGTGGGCCTTGAAGGCGAACCTGTATGGTTTGGCCGCCGTATGGATGCCAACGGCGCGCTGCGCACCTGCTGGATAGACCCCGATAATATTACCTACTATCCGGATTACTATGTTCAAAATCCGGATATGCATCCAATGGAGTATCTTGCCCAATCGATCATGCCTGACCGTGGTTGGCATACCGGTGTGGTGGGCATGGAGATGGATAATTACTACTTCTCTGCTAAAGCCTATCAAAGCCTTTTGCGTGAGCTTCCCCATGCGCGCTTTATGGATGCCAACGCACTTGTGAATTGGTGCCGAGCGATTAAGTCGCCGCAAGAAATAGCTTATATGCGTGTGGCGGCAAAAATTGTTGAAGGGATGCACACGCGTATTTTGGAGGTTATTGAGCCCGGGCTGCCCAAAAGTAAGCTGGTGTCGGAAATTTACCGCGTCGGCATCGAAGGATTTATTGACGAGAATGGCAAAGTGTTTGGCGGCGATTACCCCGCCATTGTGCCGATGTTGCCAACCGGTAAAGACGCTGCTGCGCCGCACCTTACCTGGGACGACACGCCATTTCGTAAAGGTGAAGGCACGTTCTTCGAAATTGCTGGTGTCTTCAAGCGCTACCACGCGCCGATGTCGCGCACCGTATTTTTAGGTACGCCGCCAACCGACTTTATTCGTGCTGAATCTGCTTTGTTGGAAGGCATTGAGAGTGGGTTGGCCGTAGCTAAGCCGGGCAATCGTACGGCGGATATTGCCATGGCGCTGGGTGCAGCGATGGATAAATACGGTTTTGACCGTGGCGGCGCGCGCTGTGGTTATCCGATTGGTATCTCGTACCCGCCGGACTGGGGCGAGCGCACGATGAGCTTGCGCCCCTCTGACGAAACTATTCTTCAGCCCGGAATGACATTTCACTTCATGCCTGGCCTCTGGGTAGAAGACTGGGGACTGGAAATTACCGAAAGCATTCTGATTACTGAAAATGGCTGTGAAACCCTGGCCAATTTTCCGCGCCAGCTGTTTGTTAAGTAGCTGTCTATACAATACAAGGGACATACAATGACGCTTCAACCGAACCAACTGCGGCCTAGCCCTATTTCCGCCACCGTTGATTTCGACGCCGATGGCGTACAGCACGGCTTTTTAAAACTGCCGATTTCCACCGATGAGTCTGCCTGGGGCGCGGTAATGATACCTATTACCGTGGTTAAAAATGGCGAAGGCCCCACGGCGTTATTAACGGGTGGGAATCATGGCGATGAATACGAAGGCATAACGTCGTTGTTGAAGCTTTCTTCCACGTTGAAAGCGGAAGAGGTGAGCGGGCGAGTCATTATCGTACCGTGTATGAACACGCCAGCAGTCATGGCTGGAAAGCGCACGTCGCCGATGGATAAAGGCAACTTGAATCGTAGTTTTCCAGGGGACCCAAACGGCACCGTAACGTCGCAAATCGCTGATTATTTTACCCGCGCGCTGGTTCCTATTAGCGATGTAGTGCTCGATTTGCACTCTGGTGGCCGTACGCTGGATATTTTGCCGTTCGGCGCTTCTCACGTTTTAGACGATAAGTCCCAACAGCAGGCGGCGTTGGAAGGCGCTAAAGCGTTCGGCGCTCCCTATGCGATGGTGATGTTTGAGCTAGATGCAGAAAAACTGTTCGATACGGCCTGTGAGCGCCAGGGCAAAGTGTTTGTGGCCACTGAGCTTGGCGGCGGCGGTACGTCCACGCCGCAAAGCATTGCGATTGCTGAGCGCGGTGTGCGCAATTTTTTGATCCATTACGGTTTGGTGCAAGGCACAGTAGAAATGCCCGAGGGTGGGCAAATGTACCTCGATATGCCAGATGCCAGCTGTTACGTGCAAAGCCAGCATTCTGGGGTGTTAGAGCTGCTAGTGGCGTTGGGTGATGAGGTGAAAAAAGGCCAAACCATTGCCTATGTTTACGATATGACCCGCAGCGGTACCGCTCCTGTGGCTTACAAAGCGGAACGTGACGGCATCTTAATGGCTCGCCGTGCGCCATCGTTAATCAATATGGGGGACACCCTGGCGGTGATTGCCGATGTTGTTGAACGCCTGGAGGCGTGACAACCCGCATGATGAAATTGGACCGTTATGATTTAAAAATTCTCGATATTCTCTCTCGGGATGGACGAATCACTAAGTCGAAGCTGGCGGAAGCCATCAACCTCTCGGTGAGTCCCTGCTGGGAGCGAGTTAAACGTCTGGAAAATGCGGGCGTTATCGAAGGATATACCGCGCGCATTAATGCCGATGTATTAGTGCCGCGCAACGCCGTATGGGTGCAGATCGAGCTCAAACAGCACAATGCTGAAAGCTTTTCCCGCTTTGAAGCATTAGTCATGCAAACGCCAGACGCCACAGAGTGCGTGGCGGTAGGTGGCGGTGTGGATTATCTGGTGAAGTTTGAAGTGTTTTCCATCGACAGCTATCAACGCTTGATCGATAGTTGGTTAGTCTCGGACGTGGGAATAGAGCGTTATTTCACCTATATCGTGACCAAATCGGTCAAACGGACCGAACCAGGTATTGGGTCAAAGGACTTTTTGTAATGCTGGTCTGTGTAAAACGATCTATCCAAATCGAATTTAACAATTTATCCAGATATTTGATCAACGCTATTTCAGCGTTTTGTTGGCTTAACATGAAAATTAATGCCACTCACCACTAGCTTAGTAAAAGACATCCATAGAAGTTAATTTACTAAGCGGAAACAGTCAGATCGCCTGACGCAGAGAGAAGCTAATGTCATATTTCACCATTGCCGGTGTTCAAATGCATGCCCTGCACCATGGCGACAATACCGAGGCTATGCGCCATCGGATCGATGCGCTAATGAATCGTTTTCCTCAGGTTCAAATGGTGCTGTTCAGCGAATTAATGCCGATGGGAGCTTCACCGCTCCACGCTCAAACGTTGCCCAGCGATACCGAAGCATTTTTTTGCCAACTGGCTGCGCAGCATCGCATCTGGTTAATTCCGGGCTCAATGTTCGAGCAAGTCGGCGAGCATACTTACAATACCTTGGTAGTGATTAACCCTCTGGGCCAAGTTGTAACGCGTTATCGTAAGATGTTTCCGTTCCGACCTTACGAAGCTGGCGTCGAGGGCGGCAGTGAATTTGTGGTCTTCGATGTGCCAACGATAGGCCGCTTTGGCGTTTCTATTTGTTATGACATGTGGTTTCCCGAAACAACTCGTACCCTGGCTTCAATGGGGGCCGAAGTCATTCTCCACCCCACGATGACGGATACCATTGACCGAGATATTGAGCTGTCAATTGCCCGCACCAATGCGGCGATCAACCAGTGTTACTTCTTCGATATCAATGGCGCTGGCGCGTTGGGGAATGGCCGCTCTATCGTCGTTGGCCCCTCTGGCGACGTGATCCATCAAGCGGGTATTGGTGAAGAAGTCATACCCATCGAAATTGACCTCAACCGCGTCCGCCGCGAGCGCGAAACAGGGTTGCGCGGTTTGGGCCAGCCACTGAAAAGTTTCCGTGACCGTGAAGTCGATTTTTCGCTATACCGTAGCGAAAACGGATCTTCCCCTTTCCTTGACACCTTAGGACCACTTGCTAAACCAGTACGTACCGACCAAGACATTTTTTAGGAGCCTATTTGGCTTGACCCATCATCACAAGAAGAATGGATTTCGCGCCAAGCTGGATGATCAATTTAGGCGAATATCGCGATATTTAGCGAAACTCCTAGGCAGCACTAGTTCAACACGGCCTTCAGTACGTGTCATACAAGGAGCGAAAACAATGAATAAAATAACGTCCATTGCAGATGTCCGTAGATATTTTCTAAACAATAAAGAGCCGGTTTACTTTATTTCTGCGACGAACTTCAATCTTCTGGGTATCGGTGATTGGGTAGGTAGCTTCCGTCACATTAACTATATTGACTGCTTTGAAGGCAAGCAGCGTAATGTCTTCGTGCCTAAACAGAAGTTTCCCCGCGACTTCGAGAGCATTGAAGATATTAATAACTATCTGCTTGAGCACAAAGAAGTCATTGATTTCATTCAATCACGAGCCAATGGCGAAAGCGCTGGGGTAGCATCGTTTTTAATGTTCGATGAGCACACCGAAGAAATTTGTGAGCAGTTGGGCCTGCGGGTTGCCTTCCCTCCCGCCGAACTGCGCAAGCGGATGGATAATAAAATTGAGACGGTGCGTATTGGCAATAAAGCGGGTGTGCCCAGCGTGCCCAACGTGTTGGCCAGGGTAGGCAGTTATCAGGAGCTTCTAGAGGTCAGCGAGTCGCTCGGTAACGATTTAGTGGTACAGACCGCGTTTGGCGATTCTGGTCATACCACCTTCTTTATTGCCAGTGAAGAAGACTATTACAAGCATGCTGAAGAGATCGAAGCCGAACCCGAGGTCAAGATCATGAAGCGCATCAACTGTCGCGGCTCGGCGATAGAAGCTTGTGCCACGCGTTGCGGTACGGTCGTTGGCCCGTTGATGACAGAGCTTGTAGGCTTCAAGTCCTTGACTCCTTATAAGGGCGGTTGGTGTGGCAACGAAATGTTCGCCGGCGCCTTTAGTCAGGAAGTGCGTGATTTAGCGCGCGAGTACACCTTTAAGTTTGGTGAGGCACTGCGCGAAGAGGGTTATCGAGGCTATTTTGAACTCGATTTCCTGATTGATATGGATACCCATGAAGTGTATCTGGGTGAACTTAACCCCCGTGTGACAGGAGCAAGCTCTCTGACGAATGTGGCGGCTTTTGCTCATTCTGATATTCCACTGTTCCTGTTTCACCTGCTTGAATTTTCGGATGTCGATTTTGACCTGGACATCAATGATATCAATGAGCGTTGGGCGCACCCTGAAAGTGTCGACAGCTGGAGCCAGCTGGTTATCAAGCATACCGATGAAAGCGTTGACCTGTTAACGGAAGCGCCTACTACCGGCGTATGGCGCATGAATGCTCAGGGCGAAATTGCTTATGATCATTATAGCTATCACCCCCACGCGGCAGAGAACGAGCATGAAGCCTTTTTTCTGCGCATTAGTGGCGCAGGAGACTTCCGCTATGAAGGGGCCGACCTGGGTATTTTGATCACCCGGGGGCGGTTAATGGATGATGACTTCCAACTGAATGAGCGTGCCAAGGCTTGGATAGACGGCATCCGTGGTCAGTACACCGGACAGGCGTTGCAAGACCCAGTGGTGGAGGAAGTTGCCGTCAGCCATGCTATCGGCGGTGGCAACTTCAAAATTCTTTAACCATGGACAGCAACTTTGTTGCAGGCCGAGCGCCTGGTGTGGAGCTGGACAAAGCCTTGACGTTTCGCACCGTGCATGAAGAGGTGGCGGGGCCAAAATGGCAGTCGTTGTTCCATTACCACTGGCCTGCCTATGAGCCCTGGTATCTGGCCGAAGGTGAGCGTGAGCGTCCCTCTTATCTGGAGTGTCATAACGCCTTACGCAAGCACATGCCCGAATTGCTGGCGACTTACCGCACGCTGTGTGAAGTAGCCGGTGGCGGGGATCTTTCGTCACGGCTACTGAGCTTGTATCGTCCGCCGCCGTATATTACCGGTTGCTCACAGGCGGTACTAGCAAGGCCGACGTCAACTGTGCTGGCACGCAACTATGATTACCCACCGGAGTTGTGCGAGGGCTCCATTCTCTACACCCGCTGGAATCAACGGCGTGTTATCGCCATGTCTGATTGCCTGTGGGGCGTGCTAGACGGGATGAACGATTCTGGGCTTGCTGTTTCTCTGGCCTTTGGTGGGCGCAAGGTGGTGGGGGATGGCTTTGGTGCGCCGGTTATTCTTCGCTACATTCTCGAATTCTGCGATACCGTGCCCGAAGCTGCTGCGGTACTTGCGAGAGTGCCTACCCATATGGCCTACAACATTACCGTGGCAGATGCTTCAGGGCGTTATGTCACGGCGATGATTGCACCGGATCGCCGCGCCAGCATTCGGCGGGTGGCGGTGGCTACCAATCATCAAAAGAAAATCGAATGGTATGCCCATGCGCTGGCCTCTGAAACCTTGATTCGCGAGCGTCAGCTCTCGATTCTGGTGGACGATGACGCCACCACTGAAGAGCGACTAATTTCGGCTTTTTCCGCTCCCCCTTTGTTTCGCCATGACTATCGGCGTGGCCTGGGCACAGTGTATACCGCGGTATATCGCACTAAGGAAAGGCTTACCCAGTTTCGCTGGCCCGGTAGAGTATTAGATTTGAGCTTCGATGTGTTTCCTGAAGAGCAAATTACCGTGCGCTATGGCTCCCGCGGGCTGTCCGGCTGATTTAGTACTGTTGCTGAGGCAAGTGTCTTGTCCAGATAAATACCTAAAAAGGATGGGTGTCGTCATGCAAGAGAATAATCCAACCGAAACTTCCTACACCGCCCTGGGTTTTTATCACAAAATTTCCCAACTTCGTGCTGATACCTGGAATGAGCTTAAACGTGATTTGGGTATTTTGACGCGCCTTAAAGAAGAGGATCGCGCCAAAAACTTGATTAAAGCTATCGACATCAAGTTGACACGCTTAGAGATCATTGAGGACTACCACGCATTTCCATCTAAAGAGGATTTTCGCCACCTTTGGACGCTATTTAATCGCGGTGAATATGCGCTGTTGGATAAAGTCGTTAAGCGTTTGGTAAGGGCGTTGATCAGTGAGTCCTATCGTCGACGGCATGTAGATCTTTCTGAGACGGATGCGGGTGCTGAAGACATGGAGGCTTTGGACGCCCTTAATCAACTTCGCCGCGGACACCCGGCTTCCAATAGCTCGGCGCAACCTTACTTTGAACTGCTGATCGTAGATAATCTTTCTAACCAGGAAGAAGATGTGGTGCGTGAAGCATTTCATAACATGCGCCGACCTGAAGATCGCTTTGTTTACGATGTTGTAACGGTAAAAAGCTTTGAAGATGCGTTGATTGCCATATTGGTGAATCCTAATATACAAGCCTGTCTGATTCGCTACGAGTTTCCGTATAAGTCCAAGTATAACCTCAGTGCTTTGCGTAATTATCTGGAAGGTCTCTCAGAAAATGAGCTGGAGCACCATAGCGAAGCTGATCGCAGTATCCTGCTGAGTTCGATGATTCATGAATTACGCCCAGAAATTGATCAATTTCTGGTGACGAGCGGTGATGTTGAAGCTACGGCAAGTCGAGATATTAAGCACTTCAACCGTATCTTCTACCGCGAAACGGATTACATCGAGCAGCATCATACGATTCTACGCGCCATTGATAATCGCTATCGCACACCGTTTTTTGATGCTCTGCGTGAATATAGTAGGAAGCCCACAGGGGTGTTTCATGCCATGCCCATTTCCAGGGGCAAGTCGGTGACTCGATCCCACTGGGCAGGGCACATGATCGACTTCTACGGCATTAATATTTTTCTGGCCGAAACATCCGCAACATCGGGGGGACTAGACTCGCTGTTGCAACCGTTTGGGCCAATCAAAAAGGCACAAGAGTACGCTGCCCGCGCCTTTGGAGCTCGTCGTAGCTTCTTTGTGACTAATGGTACGTCCACTGCCAATAAGATTGTGGTGCAGGCGCTGATTAAGCCGCGAGACATTGTGCTGATCGATCGTGACTGTCACAAGTCGCATCATTACGGCATGGTGCTAGCCGGTGCACATGTCAGTTATTTAGACTCCTATCCGCTTGACGATTATTCCATGTACGGTGCGGTGCCGCTGCATGAAATCAAGAAAACGCTGCTGTCCTACAAGCGTTCCGGACAATTGCACAAAGTTAAGATGTTGTTGCTGACCAACTGCACCTTCGATGGCATCGTCTATAACGTGCGCCGGGTGATGGAAGAGTGTTTGGCGATTAAACCAGATCTGGTTTTTCTTTGGGATGAAGCATGGTTTGCCTTCGCTGGTTTTAACCCGACGTATCGGCCACGTACCGCTATGAATACGGCACGTACGTTGCGGGATCGTTACCGCAGTGAGAGTTATCGGGAAGAGTATGCGGCTTGGAAAGCCGAGTTCGATAAGCTTGATCCAGAAGATGACGCTACATGGCTTGACCAGCGACTGATGCCCGACCCAGACGAGGTGCGCATTCGCACCTATGCAACCCATTCAACCCACAAAACGCTGACCTCGTTACGCCAAGGCTCAATGATTCACGTGTGGGATCAGGATTTTCGCCAGAAAGTGGAGGCTTCTTTCCATGAAGCCTACATGACTCACACCTCTACCTCGCCCAACTATCAGATTGTGGCATCGCTGGATGTGGGAAGGATGCAGGCGGAAATGGAAGGTTTCGAACTGGTACATGCCCAGGTAGAGACAGCGCTTTCGCTTCGCGAACAGCTCTACACCCACCCATTACTGCAGAAATATTTCCGCGTATTAAAAAATAGCGACATGGTGCCTGAAGCCTACCGCGAGTCGGGTGTAGAGTCCTATTACGATCCGGTGACTGGGTGGAATAAGATGGAGGAAGCCTGGGCGCGAGACGAGTTTGTTGTTGACCCTACCCGTGTCACGATTGCCATCGGTAACACGGGCGTTGACGGCGATACCTTTAAAAATGAATACCTGATGAATAAGTACGGGGTTCAGATCAACAAGACATCCCGCAACACCGTACTGTTTATGACCAATATCGGCACGACACGGGGCTCTATTGCCTACTTGTTGGATGTGCTGATCAAGTTGGCGAAAGAGTTCGAATATCGCTTGGAAGACAGTAGCCGCCCTGAGCGCAAAATCATCGAGAATCAGGTGCATTCGCTGAATCATGATTTGCCGCCACTACCTGACTTCAGTCGTTTCCACGACGCCTTCCGGCCGAATCCTGATACGCCCCAGGGTGATATTCGTTGTGCTTACTTTCTGAGTTACGATGAAGAGAATACTGAGTACTTACGCTTCGATAATGGCAAGTTACAGTCGCAAATGCGTGCTGGACGCGATGTTGTATCGGCAAGTTTTGTCATCCCTTATCCGCCAGGATTTCCGGTATTAGTGCCAGGGCAGGTCATCAGCGAAGAAATTTTAGCCTTTCTGCAGGCGCTGGATGTCACTGAGATCCATGGCTATCGGCCGGAGTTAGGGCTAGTGGTGTTTACTGAGGAGGCTCTGATTAACCCCGCCGCAGGTTAAATACAGCAGATTAAATAGAGGCGCTGCCAAAAAAAATCACTATAAAGCATGCTTTCACAAAAAAAGCGCCGGAATTATCCGGCGCTTTCAAAAACACTTCGTGCGGTATCTCCCTTACGCTAGACACACTGAAACAGCCCATCGAAACGTTGGGCTGTAGATCGATTTTTTAGCAACATTTTCTGTGCAACGGTTTGTCGCCAACGATTGGCTTCACCGTAATTGGCTGCAACCTGGGGAGGTGCCCATGACCACACTATCGACCACGCTCACTAAGCGCTTGGAAGATCCGCGTCTGTTCCGGCAGTACGCCTACGTAGACGGTAAATGGACCCACGGTGACGGCGGCCGCGAAGAAGCGGTGTATGACCCGGCGACCAATGAAGCCATTGGCCACATTCCCTTGCTGGAAGCGGAGCAAATTACCGCTGCCGTAGATGCTGCTGAAACTGCCTTTGTACAGTGGCGTGCCCTACGCGCTGACGAGCGCTGCGAGCGCTTGCTGGCTTGGTACGATTTGATTCAAGCCAATCGTGAAGACCTAGCCACCATCATGACGTTGGAGCAGGGCAAGCCGCTGCCGGATGCCCGTGGTGAAGTAGAGTACGGTGCCAGTTTCGTGCGTTGGTTCGCTGAAGAGGGCAAACGCACCTACGGTGAAACCATTCCCAGCCATATTCCCAATGCATCATTGGGCACCATTAAAGAGCCGGTAGGCATTGCGGCGATGATTACGCCGTGGAACTTCCCGCTGGCCATGATTACCCGCAAGGCCGCAGCGGCGTTGGCCGCTGGATGCCCGGTGATCATCAAGCCTGCCAATGAAACGCCGTTCTCGGCGCTGGCGCTGGCGGAGCTTGCCGAGCGGGCAGGTATTCCGGAAGGTATTTTTAACGTCGTGCTGGGTGATCCTGCAGAAGTCTCTAAAATTTTGTGCAGCGAGCCGCGTATCCGAGCGCTCTCTTTCACGGGCTCCACCCGTGTTGGCCGCTTGTTGATTGAGCAGAGCGCAAATACGGTTAAACGGCTATCGCTGGAATTAGGTGGCAACGCACCGTTTATCGTTGGTCCGGATATGGATCCCAAAGAAGCAGCCTATGCTGCAGTCTCGGCCAAGTTTCAAACGGCTGGGCAAGATTGCCTAGCCGCTAACCGAATTTTGGTTCACGAATCTATCCACGATGAGTTCGTTGAGCAATTTACCGAGCGCATGGCGGCACTTACCGTGGGTAACGGTTTGCATGGAGAAGTTGATTTAGGCCCGCTGATTCATCGCCAGGCAGTCGAAAAAGCAGCATCGATTGTTGATGATGCGATTTCCAAAGGTGCCACGATGATTGCTGGTGACCAGAGCCAAGCACCGGGCGATAACTTCTTTATGCCAGTGCTGTTGACCAATGTAACACCGCAAATGAAAGTTTGGCGTGAAGAGAACTTTGCCCCGGTGGCCGGTATTACCGCTTATAGTACCGATGACGAAGTTATTGAAATGGCCAATGACACCGAATACGGCTTAGCGGCTTATATCTACACCCATGATATTCGCCGCATCTGGAAGCTAATGCGGGCATTGGAGTACGGTATGGTTAGCGTCAACTCCGTGAAAATGACAGGTCCACCAGTACCTTTTGGTGGCGTCAAACAGTCCGGCCTTGGTCGTGAAGGCGGCGCTACCGGTATCGATGAGTATTTAGAAACGAAGTACTACTGCCTTGGGGCATTAGGTTCAGTGTCAGGAAGTTGATATCAATCGGTTTTATTAATTTAAGCATCCTCCCCACACGGTGGGGAGGGACTGTATAGAGAGAACGTTATGAGCTTGCATCAGGATCTGATCGAACGCGACCGTAAAGTCACTTTTCACGCCTCTACCCATCTGCGCGACTTCGCTCACGGCGATTTGCCTGGCCGTGTTATCACTGGCGGTAAAGGTATTAATATCGTAGATAAAGATGGCCGTGAGTTTATCGACGGCTTTGCGGGCCTTTACTGCGTCAATATCGGCTATGGTCGCACTGAAGTTGCTGAAGCGATCTATAAGCAAGCGCTAGAGCTATCTTATTACCACACCTATGTAGGCCACTCGAACGAGCCGCAGATTGAACTTTCTGAGCGTGTTCTGAAAATCGCTGGCATGAACATGTCCAAGGTGTATTACGGCATGTCAGGCTCGGATGCGAATGAAACACAGCTCAAAATTGTGCGTTACTACAACAACGTGCTGGGGCGTCCGCAGAAGAAAAAAGTGATCTCGCGTATGCGTGGTTACCACGGTTCTGGCATCGCCTCTGGTTCGCTAACCGGTCTTAAAGCGTTCCACGACCATTTTGACCTGCCAATCGAAACCATTCGCCACACTGAAGCACCGCACTACTATCTGCGCGCGGCAGAGCAGCACGGTATGACAGAACTCGAGTTTTCTGCCTACTGTGCCGAGAAACTAGAGGCAATGATTCTTGAAGAAGGCCCCGACACCGTCGCAGCATTTATCGGTGAGCCGGTGCTGGGTACCGGTGGTATCGTACCGCCGCCAGAAGGCTATTGGGATGCGATTCAAGCAGTGCTGAACAAGTATGACGTGCTATTGATAGCCGACGAAGTCGTGTGTGGCTTTGGCCGTACCGGTTCGGACTTCGGTAGCCACCATTACAATATGAAGCCTGATTTGGTCACCATTGCTAAAGGGTTAACCAGCGCGTACCAGCCGCTTTCTGGCGTGATTGTTGGCGACAAAGTGTGGAAAGTGCTTGAGCAGGGGACTGGTGAGTTTGGTCCCATCGGTCATGGCTGGACCTATTCAGGTCATGCACTAGGCTGTGCCGCTGGCCTTGCCAACTTGGATATTATTGAGCGCGAAAACCTAGTCGGTAACGCTGCTGAAACTGGCGGCTACTTCCAGCAGCAGCTCAAGGCCACCTTTGAAGGTCACCCGTTGCTTGGCGACGTACGCGGTGTTGGCCTAATGGCCGCTCTAGAGTTCTCACCAGACGCCAAACAGCGCCTGCATTTCGACCCGGCGTTGAAAGTTGGCCCGCGTGTTGCAGCAGCGGCAATGGAAGAAAACCTGATCGCCCGTGCGATGCCTCAAGGCGATATTCTAGGCTTTGCACCGCCACTGACCATTAACCGTGGTGAAGTTGACGAAATGATTGGTCGCGCCAAGCGTGCCATTGATCGCGTGACGGATGAGCTGGTGCGTTCCGGTGATCTTAAAACCGGTGAGCAAGAAGCGGCCTTTACGATTTAATAGCGCTTAACGCTCCCCAAACGCCGCTGCCTATATCGCAGCGGCGTTTTTGTTTTTGAGGAGGGCAGCTATGCTAAATGCATGAGATCACCTATCTCCCACCATTATCCGACCCATCAGGCTAGGAGTTATCATGCAACCGGTACTTGCTTTTGATGTATACGGCACGCTCATTGATACCCAAGGGGTAACGGTTGAGCTGGAGCGCCGCCTCAGTGACGCAGCCATCGCTGGGGATTTTGCTAAGCGCTGGCGGGAAAAACAGCTGGAATACAGCTTTCGCCATGGTTTGATGGGAGCCTATGTGCCGTTTTCGGAGTGTATCCGGGAGGCATTAGTGTTCACTGATCGTGCGATGCAAAGCGGTCTTTCTGATAATGACCATGACCACTTAATGGCGGTTTATGCAGAGTTACCTGCATTCCCAGATGTGCTGCCTGCCCTAGATCAACTACGTGATGCTGGAATTCGCTGCGTGGCGTTTTCTAACGGCACTCAAGAAGCTGTCACTAAGCTACTGGCCCGCGCAGGCGTGGAAAACCACATGGATGCGGTGGTAAGTGTTGATGACGTTAAGCGCTTCAAGCCTGATCCTGCGGTATACGCCTACTTACGCGCATGTTTAGAAGCACGCCCAGAACATACCTGGCTGATTTCCAGTAATCCTTTTGATGTGATTGGAGCAACGCATGCAGGTTTACATAGCGCCTGGGTGCGCCGTCACCCTGATGCGCCCTTCGACCCCTGGGGAGGAGAGCCGGATATGACAGTGCCTGATTTGGAAATGCTGGCTGAACGAATGAGCCGTTAGGTTGTTAACCCACACCGACAAGCCGCATAATGATGCCAACTTAATCGCTTAGGATATGACCATGTCGGAAAAAATTTACTGTATCGCCAGCTTTAAGCCCAAAGCGGGAAAAGAAGAAGCGGTATTTAAAGCGCTGCAGTCTTTAGAGCCAAACACCCATCGCGAAGATGCTTGTATTCACTACACTGTGACTCGGCAAATCGACAATCCGTTTGCCCAGGGCACTAGCCACCCGATCGTGTTTCATGAAATCTGGGCCAGCCGAGAAGAGTTTGAAGCCCACTGTCAGCGCAAAGAGATACAAGATTTTTTCGCTAAGCACGTCGAGTCACCCGACGGCGATATTGAAGATGCCAACGTGTGTGTTTATACCGACGAGCCGTGGAATTTCGACGCTCCCAAGGTGTGAAAAGCAGTAACGGTGTAGAATAAGTAAGCGTTGTACCTAGATGACGGAGCCAACATGACTGAAAAGAAAATGAACGTCGAAAGCTTTAACTTGGACCATACCAAGGTAAAAGCACCTTACGTGCGTTTGGCCGATATTAAAGAAGGCCAAAATGGCGACCGTATCCACAAGTATGATCTGCGTATTTGTCAGCCCAACAAAGAGCACATGGAGATGCCTGCGCTGCACTCCCTGGAGCATCTGATGGCTGAAATGTCGCGTAATCACACCGATAAAGTGGTTGATATCAGCCCGATGGGTTGCCAAACTGGTTTTTATATCGCGATGATTAACCACGACGATTATGACGGCGTGCTAAGCATTATCGAGCAAACGCTCAACGATGTGCTGACTGCCACGGAAGTACCCGCCTGTAATGAGATGCAGTGCGGCTGGGCCGCCAGTCACAGCCTGGAAGGTGCCCAAGCGCTAGCCAAAGGCTTGCTGGCTAAGCGCAGTGAGTGGACTGACGTATTTGCTTAACCAGTAAATGAAAGCATGCAATATCAGCAATACGCCTCCTTACTGGGGGCGTTTTAGTGTTGGGTCATTAACCAATGGCAAACGCCCAATAACGTTAAGCATGGGGAAAAAAGGCATAGAACATCACTGCTCTATCAATAGAACAGTGATGTTTAAACAGTTTAAAATACGGCGGTTTGATTCAATCAGATTATTGCGTGGCTGAAAAATTCTCAGCAGCTGCTGCTAGTACGGCTAACGCTGACTCGGCGTCTTCAAACCCAAGACCTTCCATACCACCGTCAGGGCCTTTGTAATTCGCGAACCAGATATCAACAATCTGGCTAACACCAGGGAACTCACTATCGAGTTGCTGCATGCTTTCAATATGGGCAAACGGTGAATCCTGGGTAAGTACTGCCACCAGTTTGTCGTCTTGCTCGCCGTCGTCTAACATTTTTAAAACGCCAATAACACGTACATCAACGACTTCACCGCGCGGTAACGCTTGGCCTAAGACGATGACATCGAGTGGGTCACCGTCACCGCCTAGTTCTTTGGGCAGGGCAGTACCCGGAATGGCGCCATAATTGCCTGGATAACCCAGGTAATTTACAATGCGCGGCTCGCCGTCTTTATACTCCCAATAAACCGCGTTCGGGTCCTCTTTGCTAACTTCCCATTTGGCAGACGTGCCTGTGGGTATTTCGATAATGGCGTTGGCATAACCGTTGCTGTTAATGGCATCCATCGCCATTAAATCGTCATCACCGGCAATGGTGAAATCATCTTTTAGGGTCATGTCTGAGGTATAGGGCGTTGTGTCAGAAAAGGCTAGATTGCCTAATGACTCAGCATACGCCGTCGACGTTAACATCGAGATGCTTATTACACCTGCCAGCAGTAGTTTGTTATCCATGACCATTCCCGTAAGCGATTTAATTCGATAAATCCTATCAGGGGGGAGTGACGAATTAGTGACAGGGGTAAGTCGATCAAGCGGGGTCTATCGTTAGCAATAGCCGCTTTTGACCTGCCTCCAAAGAGGGGCTGCGGTGCACTAAGCCATGCTCTTCACAGCCCACCCAACCGCTGCCTTTTAGCAACGCGATATCACCGGCATGCAACCGCTGAATGGCGCTTGGGTCGCTGATAATCTCTGGGCGATCAGGTGTTGGCGCACCCAGCCCCGCGCGATTAAGCGCATTTTCAGGTAACCATTCGCTACCCGGGCCGACATAGGTGGTCACTAAACGTACCGGCAAGTTGTCGCAGTGAAAACGTGGGCACATCGCCGCTGTTAATAAGCGTAGACGAATGCCCACGGTATCGGTATCAAACAGGAATGCGATGGCTTCAGCAGCGGTTGCGATATCGTCAACCAGCGCATCTCCTGCTGAGGGCTCTGGTAGCTTGCGACGCAAGTCATTTTTAAAGTCATCTGTCGGGCTGCCAAGCCATGCGTACTGCCAGTCGCGCGATGTCTGGCTCTGTGCGTTTGCGCTAAGCGCCACATCGGCGGGCAGAGCGCGGTGCAGAATAGCGATGTTAATCTGCTCTTCAAATATACGCGGAAGCACGCTGATGTCGGTATCCAGTGCGGCGTGTTGTGGTAGTCGCCAAGAGACTGCTTGATGAGAGTGTGGAGTGGGCATGTAGGTCTCCTGTTACGTTTAGCAGTGCATTAGCATTGAGAAAGGTTAGGTCGCAGAGCTTTATTTGTTATGTTATAACGTTTTTATCAAAAGGAGTCTAACCATTGCAACCCGATATCACTCAGTCAGTAACTGCCAGAACAGACAGTGGCGCTGAATTCCCAGATGCAAAAAAAGCTGAGGAGGCTCTGCTGTTGGCCTCATCAGAGGACGAGTACATGAATGCCGCGCAGCTTGCTTTTTTTCGTCGGCGGCTTTTAAACGAGCGAGCGGAACTTGAAGCGCATTTAAGCGAGGTGAAAACGGCTATCGCCTCTCATGAGAGGGATAGCGACGAGGCTGACCAGGCCTCGTTTGAGGAGGAGCTGCGGTTGTCACTTCGCCAAGCAGATCGCGAAAGTCGGTTGATCACTAATATCGATGCAGCCTTACAGCGCATCGAAAATGGCGAATACGGCTTCTGTGAAGAAACTGGCGAGCCAATTGGTCTTCAACGGCTACTTTTTCGTCCCACGGCAAAGCTTTGCATTGAGGCAAAGGAGCGCCAGGAGCGTAAAGAGCACCATTTCCGCAAGGCACGGGGGGAGTGATGCAGTTCTCCACGCTGACACCGGTTAACGTACTGACCGGATTTTTAGGGAGCGGTAAGACAACGTTACTCAATCGCTGGGTACGCCAAGCGTCAATGCAAAACACGCTGATCGTAATTAATGAGTTTGGTGATATTGGACTAGATCATCAACTGATTACCCAGAGTGATGAGCAAGCGGTGGTGGAGATGAGCAGCGGCTGTTTGTGCTGCACATTGAGGGGAGACTTAAGCCGTACGCTAAAGCAGGCTATTGATTCGCTGTTGGCAGAGGGAAAACCAGCACCTTCCCGTGTTGTGATTGAAACCACGGGACTGGCCGATCCCGCCCCTATTTTACAGCTGTTAATGACCGATCATTGGCTTGCCCACCGTTTCCAGTTGGATAGCGTGGTGTGCTGTGTTGATGCCGCGAACGGTGAGGCAACGTTGCAGGCGCATCGTGAGTCACAGCGCCAGATTGCGATAGCTGACCGATTACTCATCACCAAAACTGACCTGGTCGACGAAGTTTGCTTAGCGCCACTGGCTAACCAACTGGCGTCTATCAATCCCGCCGCAGAGCAGTGGCAGGTGGTGAACGGTAATCTTTCGCCTGAATTGTTGGTAGGCGCAGGGCTTTTTCGTCGGGATTCTCAACGACACCAGGTGGAGCAGTGGCTGAAGTCAGCACGTTACAGCGTTATCCATGCTGAAGATGTTAAGCACGAGGGGGAGCAGCAGGGCGACAGTAACGCTGCTTTTGTGCAGCCCACTAGCCAGCCAACGTTGACTCGCCATGGGGAGAATATCAATGCGTTTTGTTTTTGCGTTGAGGAATTAATTACCCCAGACGCTTTGGAAAACTGGCTGGATCTATTGATGTCGTTGATGGGCGAGAAAATGCTACGCATTAAAGCGATTGTGCACCTTACCGACCGTGATGAACCGCTCGCGCTGCACGGCGTCCAGCACATTTTCCACCCGCCGACGCCTCTGCCGATGCAGTGTGTTAATGACCGCATTTCTCGGTTTGTCTTCATTACTCAAAATGTCGCGCCTGCCACTGTGGCGCAGCTTTATCGTTATTTCACACCCTTTAACTCATCAACGAACGAGGCAATTTAATGACGGCTTTTACTTTACCCGATATTGCCCAACAACCTGCCCGTTTACCGGGCACGCTTTCCTGGGTTGGTATGGAAGGCGTGGCGCTGCCAGTAAGGCTGGCGGGGAGCCAAGTAAACGCTAATGTGTCAGCGGGCGTTAGCCTTGAAGAAGCCGGTGCTCGCGGTATCCACATGTCACGGCTGTATACCGCATTGGATGCATTAGAGCACCAGGCGCTAACGCCCACGTTACTTCATCGTGTTCTTGCGGCTTTTTTGGAGAGTCACCACGCATTATCAGAAAACGCTTACCTAACGTTCAGTGGGGAGGCATTACTTAAACGTGACGCGCTGATCAGCCCTTTGTCAGGTTGGAAAGGCTATCCGTTTACACTGCACAGCCAGCTCACACCGTCAGGTTTCAAGGTGGAGCTAGACGTATCCGTTGGTTACTCCTCAACTTGCCCCTGCTCAGCGGCATTAGCAAGACAGCTAATTCAGCAAGCGTTTGCGGAAGATTTTGAAGAGATTCCCTTAACCAAGCAGGCCGTACTCGCGTGGCTAGGCAGCGAGGAAGGGGTACTCGCCACTCCACATAGTCAGCGCAGTGTTGCCCACTGTTCCATACGGCTGGCAGGAAACGATGACATACCGCTTGCTGACCTTATTGAGCGTATTGAGAACGCCCTGGGGACAGCGTTACAGACAGCTGTTAAACGTATTGATGAGCAGGCATTTGCGCTCGCCAATGGTCAGAATCTGATGTTCTGTGAAGATGCCGCCAAACGTCTGGATGGAGCGCTTAGAAAGATGGCTGATATTTCAGGGTTCCAGCTAAAGGTAGTTCACGCAGAAAGTTTACATGCCCACGATGCAGTGGCGAGAAGTGAGTGGCAGTGGTGATAAATATTGTTTGCTGGCTGTAAGAGAATAAACATGTGTTTATGCATTGACACCAAGCAGTCGTGGCCTTATATACGATGCATCATCCATCACTATGAGCTCCCATGTTCCTTCTTATCACGATTGCTACCCTTTCAATCGCGTTCTCTTTTCTGTGCTCTATCCTTGAAGCAGCGTTGCTGTCTATTACGCCGAGCTATATCGCCAAGCAAAAAGAAGATAATCCCAAGCTTCATGTAGCGCTGACGAAGCTAAAAACCAATATTGATCGGCCGTTGGCCGCGATCTTAACGCTTAACACCATTGCGCATACTGTCGGTGCAACGGCAGTGGGGGCGCAGGCCGCGGTCGTGTTTGGCGAAGCCTCTATTGCCATTGTGTCTGCCGTCATGACCATGCTGATTTTAATTCTTTCTGAAATCATTCCCAAAACGATTGGTGCTACCTATTGGCGAGGTCTATCACCGATGTTGCCACGGTTACTGAACCCAATGATCATTGGGTTGCTGCCGTTTATCTGGATGTCTGAACAGATTACGCGCCGCTTAGGAAAGTCGGAGCATGATGTTGACTTGCGCGATGAAATTAAAGTGTTGGCGCGGGTAGGTTTAGAAGAGCAAGTGTTGGATGCGGATGAGTCACGCACCATTATTAACATGCTGAATTTGCATGAAATTGCGGTCAATAAAGCGATGACGCCCCGTACTGTCTGTGAAACGGTATTGCCTAACATGATGGTCAAGGAGTTTGACGAGCAGTATGGCAAAATGCCATTCACGCGTTTCCCTGTGATGGATAACGGTGAGCAGGCATTTGGTTATGTGCACAAGGCCGATATGTATCACGCCGATGATGCCAAAACCATGCGCGAGCTGATGCACCCAATTGGTAGTGTCGAAGTATCGAACAATGTCGAGCAGGTGTTTACATCAATGTTGAAGGATCACCTGCACATGCGGGTGGTTTATGATGAACACGGCACCTTTGTGGGCCTTATCACCCTAGAAGACATCATTGAGACGATATTAGGTCAAGATATTGTCGATGAAACCGACAGTGTGGCGAACTTGCGCCACTATGCAAAACAGCGCTGGGTAAAGCGCATCAAGCGGGAAGAGAAAGACGCCACGTCGCTGGATTGAGCATAGCAAATGTTTCACTGCTATAGCGCGAAACGTTCTATAGTGAAGGCGTTGAAAGTCATATAAGGTATTAAGGTCACTTGACCCTAATGAGGAGGAACGATGTCATTACGTATCAATGCGGTAGTGCCTGATTTCGAAGCAGAAACTAGCCAAGGCCCGATTCATTTCCACGACTGGATCGGTGATAGCTGGGCGATCCTCTTTTCTCACCCTAAAGATTTCACCCCGGTCTGCACTACAGAGTTCGGCGCAGTGGCAACGCTGAGCCCCGAATGGGAAAAGCGCGGCACCAAAGTTATTGGCGTCTCTGTGGATGGCGTTGAAGACCACAAACGCTGGGCAAGCGATATCGAGAAAGTTTGCGGCAATAAGGTTGGCTTCCCCATTATTGCCGATGAAGGCCTAAAGGTTTCCAAACTGTTCGATATGCTGCCAGAAGATGCTTATCTGCCAGATGGCCGCACCCCCGCCGATAGCGCAACGGTACGCTCGGTGTTCATTATCGGGCCGGATAAGCAGCTGAAACTATCGATGACCTACCCGATGACGGTAGGCCGTAATTTCGCAGAAATTCTGCGTGCGCTGGATGCACTGCAAGCCACGGCAAAACATGGCGTTGCAACGCCTGCTGACTGGACCGTTGGTCAGGACGTTATTATTCCGCCGAGCGTGTCTGATGAAGATGCCAAGCAGAAGTTCGGTGAATTTGACGCTGTTCTGCCGTACCTGCGTAAAACGAAATTGCGCTAAGTAAGTTAACGCTACCTCGTTTTAAGACTGAAAAACTCGCCATAAACATGGCGAGTTTTCTTCTTATGAAGGTGCTAAAGAGAGTCGTTCGATAGAGTGAGAAACATTCTGCGCACCTTGCAAAATTTCGCTCACAATTGACTCTATTTCTTTAACACTCGTTTGACTGCTTTCACCTTGCTTGACCACTTGCTGCATTGCCTGGGTGGTGCGGGCGACAAGTGCATTATTTTCTTTTAGAACTCGAGTGATTTCGCTCACCGCTTCACTTGATCCTTTGGCTAATTGGCGTACCTCATTTGCTACTACAGCAAATCCACGGCCTTGTTCACCTGCTCTTGCTGCTTCTACCGCGGCATTTAATGAAAGCAAGTTTGTTTGGCTGGCAATTTGCGCGATTGATGCAGTAATTTTGTTAATCTGTTCCGCTTGTTGGTTTAGTGCAGTGATTAGTTGCTGTGCTTCGTTGAGCGTATGGGCGGCATGTTGTGAGTCGGAAAGCACCGTTTGCAAGTGGGTTAACCCATTTTGAGCAATTCGCTCGGTTTGGCTAGACGATGCTTGGGCGCTGCTTACTGTGGCTTTAGCCGCTTCAGTTGCCAGCATTGCTTGAGTGATATCGGTAGCAAACTTAACGACCTTTACCACCTTACCCTCGTCATCAAAGATAGGGTTATAAGTAGCTTCCAGCCAAACGGCGCCTCCTTTGGCATTTAGGCGTAAGAACTTACCCTGCTTATATTCCCCTTGGCTTAAGCGTTGCCAGAAATCTGAGTGTTCTCGGTAAAAATCGTTATCGCAGAACAGTCGATGATGTTCGCCACGAAGTTTGTGCAGAGGATAACCCATTACTTGTTCAAAATTAGTATTGGCATCCAGAATAAAGCCGTCAGTTGTGAATTCAATGACTGCCATTGAGCTATTTAGGGCTTGAAGAATGAAACGTTCGCTAGCGGCGTTTTGGTGCTCTTTAGTCACGTCAGTGGCTACTTTTAAAATCTGTACAACGTTGCCACGACGGTTCTTGATCGGTAAATAGGTGGCCTCAAGCCATACCTCTTCGCCAAGTGCATTCATGCGCCGAAAACGCCCCTGCTGGCTTACACCTGCTGCAAGTGATTTCCAAAAATCATCATATTGACGGTTAGACGTTTCTTCAGGAAAACAAAAAATACGGTGATGCTGCCCCTTAATGTCAGCTAATAAGTACCCCATAGAGGCTAAAAACGACTCACTAGCCTCTTGGATAATGCCTTCCGATGAAAAATAGATACACGCAGTATGTTGGGTTAGGGCGCTACGTAAGGCGTCAGAAGCGAAATATGCGAGCATTGGTAGTCCCTTAAATCTAGTCTGTTGTCACCGAGAATAGGGTGATAGTAGATCAGATCTTAATAAAAGGCACTCTGTTTGTAATGGTTTTGTATAAATAAATGGTATGCTAGCCTTGTTTGACTATTGGGGACATGTAGGGGGAGTGCTAAGGCTAGAAAAGCCTAGTTGGGTAAACCACGCGGTGGCGTTGCCGCCTGTATTATCACCATCACTCATTAAGGCGATACCGTTGACTTGGCTAGGAGCGCTGCCAAAAAGAGCTTGGTAGTCAGCACGGACATCGCGTACTTCTGCCACCCATTCCCCAACCGCGCTATTGCCACTTTGAAGTGCCATCAGTTGTGCTCGGTCAGTAAAGGCATTTGGCCACGAGGCACCCTGAGCTTGGGTAGAGGACCAGACATAGTTAACCGATTCGACCTGCCAGGGAAGAATCCCTGTCTTGCGAGCCACGTAAACCCGTGCTGGATAGTCATCGCCCGCTTTCGCTGTCTCATCAACGCCCGGATAGATTGAGTCTACTTGCCAGCACCAGTGAAGATAGGGCGTTTCATTTAAATTAATATCGCGTTCCAGGTAGCGTGCAGAGGCCTGGCCCTGAGCATTGGCTTCAAGCACTCGTTGGCCTGATTTCTCAACAATGGAATAGCGTGTTTCGCCTTCGAAGCTTCGGGTAGGCCAGGTCATGATTTGGTTAGGTGTAAAGCGTATCTCTTGCCCGCTAGCGGTTGTAAATAATAACGGGCTAAAAAATAGGCTAGCTAGTGCTGTTCCTTTGATGGGAAAAGCACTAGCGAGGCTCATAACGACCACCGCTTTCTGTCGATTTTTTTGGTACAGCAGGGTGGTGCTCACCAATTTTGTGAAGCAGGTCAAATTGTCGGCTACAGGCGCGGCAGGCGCTGCACATAGAGAGATGTATGCGTAGTGCAGTACGTTCGCGAAAAGTGAGTGCTCTATCTTGCTTAAGTGACATCAAACGTGTTGCTTCACGGCACATTAGCATCTTTATTGGCTCCTACTGAGTCCAGCCGTTATCCAAGCACGCTCTTAACCTTAACCGTGCTCGGTGTAAGATAACCCAGCAGTTAGTTTCTGTTATGTCGAGTTCCTTACAAATATCCTGTGTCGATAATCCCATCAGCTCTCGTAAGGTAAATACGCGCGCGATACTGTCGGGTAGCGCTATTAAACAGGCATCGAACACTTGCCAGAAGCGCTGGTTCTCTAAAATATGCTCAGGTTCTCCCCAGTCGTGCGGGCGGGCGCTGGCCTGCCAATGCCCATTTGATTTGAATAGCCGGTCTAACGTGTCCTCGTCGATTGAGTCATTTAGCGGCTGCCAGCGCCCCTGTTTTTTCTGCTGGCGCAGATGGTCAAGTATCTTAAATTTCAAGATGCCAAATACCCAGGTTTCAAATTCTGAGCGCCCTTCAAATGAACTGGTTTTTTCAAACGCGGTGAGCAACGTTTCCTGAACGGCATCTTCAGCGGCAGCACTCTCTCTAAGCTGCAAGCGTGCAAATGCAAGCAGGCGAGGTCGCATATGGCTGAAGTGTTCGGCAGCTTGCTGTGAGGAGATAGGCAATGTGAGCTTCCCTAAGCTAAGAAAAGTCAGACTTAAAGCTCAAGGATCCCATCACCGCGTAAAATGCGTTGCGGTGACGGGAAAAGCACCTAAACAGTTAAGCGGTTAAGTGCTCTACGAGCGCTTGGGCAAATGTATCGGTTGTGCCGGTGCCGCCCATGTCGGGTGTCACCATATCGCGGCGTGTCTCCAGCACCGCGCGAATTCCGTGACGAATCGCGTCGCCTTTTTCGTTCATGCCTAAGTGATCAAGCATTTGGGCGGCTGCTAACAGCAGGGCGCAAGGGTTGGCGATTTTTTGTCCGGCAATATCCGGTGCTGAACCGTGAACTGCTTCAAAAATAGCAGCCTTTTCGCCGATATTAGCACCGGGCGCCAAGCCTAATCCGCCCACTAGTCCAGCACATAGGTCAGAAAGAATATCGCCAAACAGGTTGGTGGTGACAACGACATCGAACTGGTGCGGATTCATCACTAGCTGCATGCAGGCGTTATCTACAATCATTTCCTGGAATTCGATCTCGGGATACTCTTTGGCGACTTCCCTAGCGACATCCAAAAACAGGCCAGAGCTGGTTTTAATGATGTTAGCTTTATGTACAGCGGTGACTTTTTTACGGCCGTTATTTTTTGCTAGCTCAAACGCATAGCGCACAATGCGTTCGGAACCCTGGCGGGTTACCTTGATGACTGAGATGCCGGTATTGCCATCGTCAATCATCTCTTGGCCATCAGAGAGGTAGGCCCCTTCGGTGTTTTCCCTCACGGTAATCATATCGATATCGTTGTAACGCGAACGCGTGCCGGGGAAGCTAATCGCAGGGCGCACGTTGGCGTATAAGTCAAAATGACGACGCAACTGCACGTTGATGGAGGAGAAACCTTTGCCAATAGGGGTGGTCAGCGGGCCTTTCAGGGCAATACCGTACTTCTCGATGGCATCAAGCGATTCTTGAGGAATCAGCGTACCGTGTTTTTCAAGCGCCGCCAGGCCAGCATCGATAAACTCATAATTCAGGCCGCACTCCAGCGCATCAAGTACGCGCAGGGTGGCATCCATAATTTCGGGGCCGATACCGTCGCCTTTAATCACCGCAATTGACTGACTCATCATCTATTTCTCCTCTTTGGCGGGCATATTCGGCACGTGACTATGTGTGCCGCTTCAACATAAAACGTTGGCAATTGTCATCGTTTCTGGTGGCGCAATGGTACGCCACAATCAGTCGCGAGGTCACCCTGCCTAAGTAGAGGTGGGGGCGTATCAGCGCGTATCACAGTGTGAGCTACCAGAGTGGCGTGAGATGCAATGCGGCTGTGATGCTGTTAGAATGCTGCGCTTTGTCGCACCTTGCTTATTGCAACCGTACAGAATATTACTTATGACTGCATTTACTCACATCTTTTCTGGGCTGATGACTCCGCCCTAAGTAACTCCCTCCTTTATATAAGCGCCATGACGCCTATCGCGTTATGTCGGCGCTTGTGCATCCTATGGCCGTTCATTGGCTATTGATGCTGCCCCGTATCTTCGTGATGCAGCACTGTTTTGACAACCTATTCGCTTAATTGCGCGTTCTCGTTTCACCTCGGTGTGGCGGTAGTGCGTAGTGTTTCACCTTCAACTATGGACTCCCTGAATGGCACTTTTCAGTAAGCAAGAGTGGTTCTCTAACATCAAAGGCGACACGCTCTCAGGCATCGTTGTTGCCCTAGCGCTAATTCCTGAAGCGATTGCATTTTCGATTATTGCGGGCGTTGACCCCAAAGTGGGCCTATACGCCTCGTTTTGTATCGCGGTAGTGATCGCCTTTACTGGTGGTCGCCCGGGTATGATTTCAGCAGCTACCGGTGCGATGGCGCTACTGATGGTTACCTTAGTTCGCGAACATGGCCTGGAGTACTTACTAGCGGCCACGCTATTGACTGGGGTATTACAGATTATCGCAGGCTACTTAAAACTTGCAGAGCTGATGCGTTTTGTATCCCGTTCGGTGGTCACCGGGTTCGTGAATGCCCTAGCGATATTAATCTTCATGGCGCAACTGCCTGAGTTAACTAATGTGACGTGGCATGTGTATGCCATGACGCTAGCAGGCTTAGGCATTATCTATCTCTTCCCGTACTTGCCGGCGATTGGAAAGTCGGTCCCTTCTCCTCTGGTATGCATCGTGGTGCTTACCGGGGTGTATATGGTAAGCGGCATGGATATACGCACGGTAGGTGATATGGGCGAACTGCCCGATACACTGCCAATGTTCTTATGGCCTAGCGTGCCACTTAATTTAGAAACGCTAATGATCATCTTTCCCTACGCCATCATGCTGGCGGTGGTGGGCCTTCTTGAATCTATGATGACAGCCACCATTGTTGATGACTTAACGGATACACCCAGCGATAAAAACCGTGAGTGTAAAGGTCAGGGTATCGCTAATATCGGATCGGGTTTACTGGGCGGTATGGCAGGCTGTGCAATGATTGGTCAGTCAGTCATCAACATAAAATCCGGTGGCCGGACTCGACTCTCAACGCTTATCGCTGGTGTTGTTCTGTTGTTGATGGTGGTCTTCCTCGCGGATTGGGTCTCGCAGATTCCTATGGCAGCGCTGGTAGCGGTGATGATTATGGTATCGATAGGCACCTTTAGCTGGGAGTCGATTCGCGACCTTAAAAAACATCCGGTGAGTACCAATATCGTTATGCTAGCCACAGTAGCGGTGACTGTTGGGACGCACAATTTAGCGATTGGTGTCTTTGTCGGTGTACTGCTGGCGGCGATGTTCTTTGCTAATAAAGTCGGCAACATCCTGTATATCGGCTCGAAAGAAGTAGAACCCGGTAAAGAGCGTGAATACCAAGTAGTTGGCCAAGTGTTCTTTGCCTCTTCTGAGCGTTTTATTGCGGCCTTCGATCTTAAAGAGAGCATCGATAAGGTCACCATCAACCTTTCCCGTGCCCACTTCTGGGATATTACCGCTGTTCAGGCCCTGGACCGCGTGGTGATTAAGTTCCGTCGTGAAGGTACTGAGGTGGAGCTGGTGGGCTTGAGTGAAGCCAGTGCCACCGTGGTAGATCGTTACGCGGTACACAACGACCCTGAAGCAGTTGAAAAGCTAATGGGCGGCCACTAACCACCGCAAGGAGAGCGATATGACTGAACACGTACTCGCCGCGATTGATGGCTCCCAGTATGCAGAAAGCGTCTGTGACTACGCCGCTTGGGCAAGCTTGGCATTAAATGCGCCGCTTAGCTTTGTGCATGTGGTGGATAATCATTCTGATGTGCCAGCAGAGCAAAATTTGTCGGGTAACCTAAGATTTGGTGCCCGCGAGCGCTTGATGAAAGAGCTTTCTGAGCTTGATGAACAGCGCGCTAAGGTAAACCGTGAACAAGGCAAGCTGATGCTGGAAGCTGCCAAGGCACGGGCAGTAGAAGATGGAGTCGCTGATCCCATTATTCGCCAGCTTAACGGCACGCTGGTCGAAACCTTGGTAGAGCTAGAGAAAGACATACGTTTGTTGGTGGTAGGCAAGCGTGGTGAAACCGCTCACCACGCCAGCGGCCACCTAGGTTCTAACCTTGAGCGTGTGGTGCGTGAAATGCATCGCCCAATGCTCATGGTGCCCAAAGCCTTTAAGCAACCTGAAAAGGTACTGATTGCGTTTGACGGTAGCAAAACTGCCCGTAAAGGGGTGGAAATGCTGGCGCGTTCGCCGTTATTTACCGGTGCCGAATGCCATGTGCTGATTGTGGGTGCTGAAACCGCCGAGCATCGCAGCGAGCTTGATTGGGCGTTGACGACGCTACGCGATGCCGGCCACCAAGCCGAAGGCGCCATCCGTTCCGGTGAGGTAGACGACACCTTGCAAGCGTACGAGCAGGAGCATGCGATCGACCTTCTAGTGATGGGCGCTTATGGCCACTCGCGTATTCGCCACTTGCTGGTCGGCAGTACCACCACAGCGATGTTACGCGGTAGCCGAATTCCGGTACTGATATTGCGTTAATCAATACGTACGCTTTAACGCCGGTCACCACGCTAAGGGGCCGGCGTTTTTTATAGCTGGCTCGGAATTAGCTTGCCGGGCACCCAGCGTATCAACGCTATCATGCCAAATAACTCCACTAGCGATTGAAAAACAATAACGACTACCGCGGCTTGCCAGCCATTGGGCAGGGTAAGCGCAATGGGCAGCATGACAAACGAATTGCGCGTGCCAAAACTAAAGGCAAGTGTTCGGGCGCTGGTAAGCGGTAGTTTGAATAGACTGCCTAACGCTTTACCCAACAACCCAGCGATGACTAAAAAGCCGATAAAGATAAACACAACCTGCCACAGCACATGGCTAAGCCCTAGCACGCTATTCACCTGCGACGCGGCAATGACTAGCACTACCAGCGCAAGTAGCGGTATTGGTAGATAGCCAAGATACCCAGAGGCTTGGTTAATGACATGGTAGCGCTGGGCAGCAAACTCCGTCAGCCATGCCAATCCCAAAGGAAGTATAATTAAGCCAGCAAATGCGTTGAGAAGGTTGGTAGAAAAGGTTAACTGAAACCACTCGCCGCCTAAAAATAGCCACAAATAAACGGGCAATGCGGCCATTTGGATGAGCAGCAGCAGTGGTGTTGCCGCAACAGCGCGGGCGGCATCGCCTTTGCCTAAGTGCGTGAAGGTAATAAACCAGTCTGTGCAGGGCATCAGTAGTACTAGCAAAACACCCGCCATTACCGGTGGGGGAAGTGGTAGCCCCACTACTAAAAGACCTAGCACCAACATCCCCAGTAGCGCAGGAATGATAATGAAATTGCCAATCAGCAGCGCTGCCATAAAGCGTTTATCGGTAACGCTTTGCTTGATATGTAATAGCGGTATTTGGGTAAAAGTGGCGTAGAGCAGTATGCCAAGTAGCGGCCATAACAGCTGTTCAAGTGATGACGCTAGTAAGGGAGCTATCAGACCCAACGTAAGCCCTAAGCAGATAAAACCCAGATAAATCCAAGACTGCTGTCGCTCTAACTGCTCGCGCATAAAATACCTACGGTTATAGACGAGAAAGCGCCATGCGTTCTCCTAGCCAAGCCGCCAGTAACCAAAGCGGTAGGCTGATAAGTACATAAAGCAGCGCTAGCCCAGAAAGCCCTTGTTGAATAAGGTGCAGTGTTTCCAGGCTAAAGAGTGAAAACGTGGTAAAGCCGCCACAAAAACCGGCCACTAACAGCGGTTGCCAGTGCGCAAGCTTACCGCTAGGAAAACGTGAGGCGGTAGCGGCAACCCAACCGATGATCCCAGAACCCAGTACGTTAACCAGCAGCGTGCCCCAGGGGAAATAGCCACCAAACACTGCTAAAGACACGAGAGATACCCCGTAGCGAAGTGCACTGCCAAGCCCGCTACCAATCCCGACGGCTAGGTAAGCTTGCCAGTTCATAGCAACAACCCCTTAGCTAACAGCCAACCGAGCATGGCCATCACCATGCCGAGCACTAGGGTAGCAGCAATATTTAAGGCGGCACGCAGCGCTTGGCCGCTTTGCCACAGCTCAATAGTTTGTAAGCTAAATGACGAAACGGTGGTGTAGCCACCTAGCAAGCCTGCAACAGTAAATAGCCACAGCGGCTGTGCGCTTGGCACGCCGTAGTAACCAAGAAGCCCGCCCGCTATAAACGCACCGCTGGCATTCACCAGTAAGGTACCCCAGGGGAAGGTTTTGCCCAGCAGGTGGGCCATAAGGTTAGAAACGGCATAGCGACCCATGCCGCCCAATGCGCCGCCAAGTGCTACCAGTAGCATGCTCGCGATACCATGCCCCATCGTAACTCCTTTAACTGGCCGCGTTGATAGGCGGCTAAGTGTACCACCTACCCTATAACGATAGGGGTGAACACAAAGAACGCGTTAAGGTGTCGTTGGTCAATAAGTTCGTGTAAAAAAGAGTGAGAATAATAAAAATCTTAACGCACTCGCTCAAGGAGTCGCTTCTATGTCTGATCGCGTGTTCGCCGCTATTGATGGATCTCAATATTCAGAAAGTATCTGTGATTATGCTGTCTGGGCCGCCAAGGCACTTGGTGCGCCATTAAGCTTTATTCATACCCTGGATAACCACTCCCTGGTGGCAGAGCCTGACCTAACCGGTCATTTAGGTTTAGGGACCCGAGAGCATCTGCTTGAAAAGCTTTCGGATATTGAAGAACAGCGCGCGAAAGTTGCCCGTGAGCAGGGGCGCTATATGCTCGATGCGGCAAAAGCACGCGCAATCGAAGCCGGTATTGTTGATCCACTCTGCCTTCAGCGTAACGGTACGTTGGTAGAGACCTTGGTTGAGAACGAAAAGGAGATGCGCTTACTGGTGTTAGGCAAGCGTGGCGAAACTGCGCATCAAGCGAGTGGCCATTTAGGCTCTAACCTTGAACGCGTCGTGCGTGAGATGCATCGTCCGCTATTGATGGTGCCTAAGCAGTTTACGCAGCCGAAAAACGTGATGATGGCGTTTGATGGCAGCAAAACGGCCCGCAAAGGCATTGAGATGCTGGCCAAAAGCCCGCTCTTTGAAGGCGCTGCCTGCCATGTTGTGATCGTGGGCGCTGAGACGGCAGAAAACCGATCACAGCTTGAGTGGGCAATCGGTGTTCTTGAGTCTGCTGGCCACCACGCTGAAGGCGCAATTCGCGCTGGTGAAGTGGAAGAAACCTTGCGCGCTTACAAGCAGGAGCACGGTATTGACCTGTTGGTCATGGGTGCCTATGGCCATTCGCGTATTCGTCACTTGTTAGTGGGCAGTACGACGACCGCCATGCTACGCAATGCCCATTTGCCGGTGCTGATTCTGCGCTGAGGTCACTAGGAGACGCAGATGAACCACCCTGAGGTAGACACAGCCGCGATACGCCAAAAGCTGTTAGCGCTAGAGGTTTCTTTGCGAGAGGAGAGCATTGAAAGCGCGTCTTCAAGAGAGACGGTGGTGCTTGATCAAACGTCGGTAGGGCGGCTGTCACGTATGGATGCGCTGCAGGGCCAAGCCATGGCAAAGGCAGAAGAGCAGCGCCGCCAAATGACGCTTAAGCGTATCAGCGGCGCCTTGCAGCGTATTGAGCAAGAGAATTTTGGCGAGTGCATCGAGTGTGGCGAATGGATTGGTGCCAAACGCCTCACCTGGGACCCGTTAGTGCTGACATGTATCGAGTGTGCTGAGTAAGCGCTTAGGCCTCAATAGCAGCGTCTTTCTGCTGATGCTGCTTGGTGGCCTGCGCCATATTAATGCCTGACAGCAACGCCTTCAGCGATGCGCTAACGGTGTCACTATCTTCGGCCACGGCGCAAAGTCGTTGTCCATCAATATTCAACTGCACAAAGGCAATCGCATTGGCTTCGCTGTCGCCACCCAAGGAGTGCTCACTGTAGTCAATAATGGCTACGTTGCTGCCCGAATGCTTCTTCCAGGCATCAGTGAAGGATGACATTGCGCCGTTGCCGGTACCTGACAAGCGCAGTGTTTCAGCGCCTTGCCAAAGGGTTATTTCTATTCCCTCGTGCTGGCCTTTTGATAGCCGGTAATCGGCCAATGCCAGTGGCGCATCCTGAGTGAAATTATCAAACATCACTTGGCGAATGATTTCACTGGAAAGCTCGCCGTTGCGGCGCTCGCTCTCTTGTTGCACGTAAGGGGCAAGGGCCAGCATCATCCAACGCGGTAAATTAATGCCGTAGTCTCGCTCCAGCAAAAAGGCCATGCCGCCTTTCCCAGACTGGCTATTCACCCGGATAACGGCTTGGTAGTCGCGGCCAATATCATGCGGGTCAATGGGTAGGTAAGCCACTTGCCACGGCTCGTCGGGCTTTTGATGCTTGAGGGATTTACGAATAGCATCCTGGTGGCTGCCAGAAAACGCGGTATACACCATCTCGCCGACCCAAGGGTGGCGCGGGTGCATAGTAATACCAGTACACTCATGCACCACCTGAACGATCTCGTCTGGGTTGGAAAGATCCAGCTGCGGGTCGATGCCTTGGCTGTATAGGTTCATCGCCAAGGTAACAATGTCCATATTGCCGGTGCGCTCGCCGTTACCCAGTAGCGTGCCTTCGACGCGGTCAGCTCCCGCCAACAGTGCCAATTCTGCTGAAGCAACTGCACCACCACGGTCGTTGTGGGTATGTACCGAAATAATCACGCTGTCGCGACGGCTGATGTGCTGGCAAAAGTATTCAATCTGGTCAGCATGATGATGCGGCCCCGCAACTTCTACCGTGGTGGGCAAGTTGAGGATGCATTTGTTGTCAGGCGTTGGCTGCCAGACATCCATCACCGCTTCGCAGATGGCCAGTGAAAAATCGATTTCAGTGCTAGAGAAGCTTTCCGGCGAATATTGGAAACGCCAGTCAGCATCTGGGTGTTGGGCAGCATAGGTCTTCACCCAGGTAGCGCCTTGCACGGCAATATCGGTAATGCCAGCTCGATCCATCTCAAACACCCGCTCGCGCTGGATGGTCGAAGTGGAGTTATACAGGTGAATAATGGCGCGCTTGACGCCCGTCAGCGATGCAAAGGTTTTCTCGATTAAGTGTTCACGGCACTGCACGAGTACCGCAATAGTGACATCGTCTGGAATTTGGTCTTCTTCAATTAGCCAGCGGACAAAGTCGTAGTCTGGTTGGCTAGCTGAGGGAAAGCCCACCATCACTTCTTTAATACCTACCTTAATAATCTGCTGCCAAAAGCGTTGCTTTTGCTCAACCGTCATCGGCTCTAGTAGCGCCTGGTTGCCATCGCGTAGGTCTTCACTTAGCCAAATGGGCGCTTGCGTTAAGTCACGGTCAGGCCATTGGCGGTTGAAAGCGGGAACACGCGGAGCAGGGCGGTATTTGCGATGATCAAAAGCAGACATGGTGAGTTTCCTGAAGGCGGTAAGTTAGTTGGACGGCCGCTTGTGGCGTAAGCCGCGTTAACAGGTGTCTGGGTAAGGCACCGTGTAGGGACTGCTTGTGACAGTCAATACAGTTTACTTGAAGTAAGGCGAAAGGTTATTGCGAAAATATGGTTTTATCGCCAATAATTGGCAATAAATGTCGTATTGTTATTTTTTATTGGTAGGAGCTGCTTGTTATGCCTGTCGTGCCGCTTGAACTTGATCGTTTTGATCGCCACATTCTGAATGTGTTACAGCAGGAAGGGCGGATTAGTAACCAGGAGTTAGCCGAGCGCATTGGGCTTTCCCCTTCACCTTGCTTGCGCCGGGTGCGTGCGCTAGAGGAGCACGGCTTAATTACCCAATATCGGGCCGATGTTGATGCACGACAGTTAGGCTATCAACTGATGGTGTTGCTGCACATTTCAATGGATCAACATACGCCTGAACGGTTTGATAACTTCGAACGTCATATTCGTAAAATTCCCAACGTGATTGAGTGTTTGATTATCACCGGCCAAGCGGCAGATTTTCAGCTCAAGATACTGGTTCGTGATATGGACGATTATCAGCACCTCTTACTGCACGTGATCAACCGTATTGAAGGCGTCACCGGAGCCCACACCAGCTTTGTTTTGCGACGAGTCTTTGAGCATCGTCCGGTGCCTACGGAGCGCGCTTGATTAAGAAGGCATAGGCAACGAAGCGGTGGCGGTTTACACTGCTTTTTTTGTCTTACCTAGGAGATTGAACTATGACAATTCAGCGCCATGATACAAAAGCCCGTATGAGCCGTGCCGTTATTCATCAAGGTGTGGCCTATTTGTGTGGTCAGGTAAGCGGTCCTGAAGCGCGCCACGAAGGAATTAAGGAGCAAACCGAGAGTATGCTGGCACGGGTTGATGCCTTGCTAAAAGAAATTGGCTCCAGCCGCGAGCAGCTACTGAGCGCGACCATCTACCTTAAAGACGGTAATGATTTTGCTGCAATGAACGAGGTGTGGGATGCCTGGGTGCCCGAAGGCTATGCACCGGCACGCACCTGTGTATGCGCGCAGCTGCCTGCTGATGAGTTAAAAGTAGAAATTACCGTTACCACTGCCGTCAGCAGTTAAAGGGCCGTATCAGCGATAGCTGTCTTACTGATTACTTACCTGTCTTTTCCACAGGAAAGCGGGTATCGCGCAGGCTATCTTTGATTTTCTTCAGGTGCGGTAGGAAGTCTTCGCCGCGCCTGAGGGTAACCCCAGTGGCTAAGGCATCGATCAGCGTTAGTTGAATCATCCGCGAGGTCATGGGCATATAGTGGTCGGTGTCCTCGGGGGTAGCGACTTCGAGAGTCGAGGTACATTCCAAGGAAAGCGGCGAGTTCGGGGCGGTGATCCCCAGCACCACGGCGCCTGCTTCGCGAGCAACGCGTGCGATATCGACCAGTTCTCTGGTGCGGCCTGTGTACGAGATAATCACCACTACGTCACCGGTATGGCAGGCGGCAGCCACCATGCGCTGCATCAGCACATCTACATAGGCCATGACGGGCAAGTTAAAGCGGAAGAATTTGTGCTGGGCATCCTGGGCGACGGCACCTGAAGCACCCAAGCCAAAGAAATGGATCTGCTTTGCTTGAGTAAGATAATCAACCATGCGCTCAACGGCGGCCATATCGACCTCACGCTGGGCTTCGTCCAGGGCGGCAATCGTCGCGCCAAAAATCTTATGGGTATACTGCGTTGCTGTATCGCCAGGCTCGACAGCGCGCGTCACATAGGGCGTTCCGCCTGCGAGGCTTTGGGCAAGTTTGATTTTAAAATCGGGGTAGCCTTTGGCGCCGAAGTTGCGGCAGAACCGATTGACCGTGGGCTCGCTGACGCTGGCCGCTTGGGCAAGGCTTGCAATGCTCAAGCTGGTGGCTACTGCTGGGTCCTCCAGGATGACATTGGCAACTTTGCGTTCTGAGCGGTTTAATTCTTCTAAGCGTTCGCGTAAGCGGTCAAGCAGGTCATGCGCCATCAATAGCCTCCATGGCAATGTTTTTTTGAACGTTGGGTGCCCAATTCGTTGCACCAGGTAAAAAAGCGTTGGCTAAAAGAATATCACCACTCGCTTCGGCTAGGGGAATAAACTCCGTCGCTAAACGATTGCCTAGCCTTGTTTAGCCTCCAGGTAAGGAGGCTTCGGAACCGGTGGTAGGCTGTTATTCATCAGCTTTAGCCAATCCTGAGTAATTTTAATAGCCAGCGTTTATAAGGCGGCCTTATCAGTGAGCTAGAGGCCCGTTTTGATTGATAAAAAACACCTCGTAAATGGCTGAATCGTTCAAAACCATGGCGACCGTGATAAGCCCCCATGCCGCTTTCGCCAACGCCACCAAAGGGCAGTGCGGGAACGGCGTGATGAAGCAGCGTTTCGTTAAATACCAGCGCACCAGAGCGAGTGGTGTGACGCAAGGTTGTTTGCAGCAACTTATTGTCGGTGAAGGCATAAAGTGCCAGTGGGTGAGGCCGGGTATTTACAAAGGTAATCGCGTCGTCGATGTTTTTAACGCTGATAAGCGGTAGTGCACGGCCAAAAATTTCCTCTTGCATCAGCTCAAGGTTTTGGGTCGGATCAATAACGAGCGCTGGTGCGTGTTGCCCGATATCGATAATGCGGCAGCCGTGATCTCTCGCTTGTGCTATCAGCCGTTCACTGCGCTTCTGATGGTGGGGGCTGACAAAGCCTGTGGCCTCTTTATCGCTGGGGCGCTGCTGTTCGATAGCTCGACTTAGCGCCTGAATAAGTGCTTCCAGGTGGCGGCTTTCTACGAGTACATAATCCGGTGCAATGCAGGTCTGGCCAGCATTCATTCCCTTGCCAAATATAATTGAGGCGGCTGCACGATCCAGATCAGCGTCACTCGCCACGATAGCGGGTGATTTACCACCTAGTTCAAGCGTCACCGGGGTTAACTGCTCGGCAGCAGCAAGTGCAACTTGGCGGCCCACCGCCGTCGAGCCGGTGAACACCAGATGATCAAAAGGTAGTGCGCTAAACGCTTGTGCTATCTCTGGGCCGCCTTCAACAACGCATACTTCTTCATCGGTAAAGTACTGCGGTACTAGCTTAGCCAGCAGGGCGCTGGTATTGGGGGCGTGCTCGCTGGGCTTGATCATGACGCTATTACCCGCTGCGACAGCATCAATAGCGGGCATCAGTGCTAAGCTCCAGGGGTAGTTCCAGGGCGACATAATACCCACCACGCCAAGTGGCTGAGGAGCGATGCGGGCGCGGGCGGGCCATAAGCGCCATGGCATGTTGGCAGCGTATGGGCGCATCCAATGCCAGAGGTGTCGCCGTGTATGACGAATGGCATGCAGCACCGCGTTAATCTCTGCTAAGCGTATTTCTGTCTCGCTACGCTTGCCGAAGTCAGTTTGAATGGCCTGGATAATCTCCCGCTGGTGATGCTTAGTCATTCGTGCAAGGCGGGCTAAGCGCTCTCGTCGCAACCTTAATGAGGGAAAGGGCGCTTGGCCAGACGCATGACGCTGAGTGTGCAACAGGCGCATTAAATCGCGTTTCATGGCAGCTCCTTGAGTTAATTCTTAATAACAATAGTCGTTTGTCCTGCTACTTGAATACCTCACTCCAAATAGAAATGACAGCATCAACAAAAGCACTGACAGCTTGGTTGGTGGTAAGGTCACGCTTTCACCATTTAAATGATTTGCCTCGGGAGGCATCATGCTTTCGCGTTCACTGTCATGCATTATGCTACCCGCTATCGACGCGGTGGATGCCGCCCAATGGGACGCACTGGTGAGTAGCGACCAGCCTTTTCTACGACACGCGTTTTTGCATGCATTAGAGAGCAGTGGCTCTGTCTGCGAGGCGACCGGCTGGGAGCCTTGCCATCTGTGCGTATGGCAAGGTAGCCGCTTAGTTGGCGCGTTGCCCATGTATCGCAAGCACCACTCTTACGGTGAGTATGTGTTTGATTGGGGATGGGCCGATGCACTGGAGCGAGCAGGCGGCCATTATTACCCCAAGGCATTAAGTGCCATTCCGTTTACCCCGGTGCCTGGTACGCGTACTTTAATTGCCGATGATGCCAACGCGGAGGATGTTCGCGGGTTATTAGCAGCGACGTGGCAAACGCACTGTGAAGAGCAAGCGTTATCGAGTTGGCACCTCCTGTTTGCACAAGATAACGAAGTGGATGCCTGGCAGCGCCAGTTTCCAGCGTTAATTGCCCGAGAAGGCGTTCAGTTCCAGTGGCGAGATCGCACCTTTGGTGATTTTGAAGGCTTCCTGGCGAGCCTTACGTCGAAGCGTCGCAAAATGATTAAACGTGAGCGTCGCTTGGTCGCCGAGCAAGGCTTTACGCTACGCCGTTTAGAGGGCGAGGCAATTACGCAAGAAGCGATGGCGCATTTCTTTCGCTGCTACACGATCACATACCACGAGCGGGGCCGTCCTCCTTACTTAAATGACGTTTTTTTTGAGCGATTACGTCATGCGATGCCTGAGGCGCTTGTATTGGTTCAGGCGCTGCTGGATGGCCAGCCTGTTGCCGCTGCTCTCTATTTTCGTGGCGAGAACACGTTGTACGGCCGCTATTGGGGAAGCGAGGTGGTTGCCGACTGCCTTCATTTCGAAGCCTGCTACTACCAAGGCATTGAATTTTGTCTGGAAAAGGGACTCTCTTTGTTCGACCCCGGTACTCAAGGAGAGCACAAGCTGGTGCGCGGCTTTGCGCCCCAGCGGGTACGTTCGCTGCACTATCTTGTACACCCAGGTCTAGCGGCCGGCGTCGCCCAATTTTGCCAAGAAGAGGGGGCCCATATCAGCGCCTATCGCGAGGCGGCGGCCGACGCATTACCGTTCAAATGAAAATCGCTTTATAAAGCCAGCTATATAAAGCGTGACTCGCTGGAAATAGCCCATGATGGCATAATGCGCCTCGTTCAGGCCTAAACAAAGGAATGCGGTGATGCATAAATGGCTAACGGTTGCGCTGCTTGCTGTATTGGGGCTTCTCCAATACCAACTTTGGCTAGGTAATGGTGGCTGGGAGGATTTGCAGCTGGTAGAGGAGCGCGTTGCCGTTCAAGAGGCTGCCAATGTGCCGATGCGAGAGCGCAATGCTCGGTTAGCGGCTGAAGTTACCGACCTGAAAACCGGCCTGGATGCGATTGAAGAGCGTGCTCGTAGCGACATGGGCATGGTGCGTAGCGATGAGCAGTTTTTTTGGGTGCCGGGTGTTGCCATTGAAGCAGAGCTAGTGGGTATCAATGCGGGGCTAGTGACTCAGCCAAACTTGCCTAGCGAGGACACAGACGAATGAGTCATTCGTTGTGGCTAATCGTGCCCGCCGCAGGGCAAGGTAAGCGAATGGGCGCTGATAAGCCTAAGCAGTACCTGCCTTTGGGCGAAAAGCCCATTCTTGCCCATACACTTAGTCGACTACACCGAGCCTTCCCCACTGCGCATCTTGTGCTGTGTCTGGATAGTGATGATCATTGGTTCAAGCCTGAATGGGTGCCATTTCCCCAGTGGCAACGAGTGTCGGGTGGCGCGGAGCGAATGGATAGCGTTTTAAATGCGCTGCACGCTATAAAAGCGCAAGACAACGATATGGTGATGGTGCATGACGTCGCACGCCCCTGCATTACATCATCTGATTTGCTGGCGCTTTATGACGCTGCTCAGCAGCACCCAAGTGGCGCACTCTTGGCGATGCCGGTTGCTGACACCATGAAGCGGGCTAATGCTGAACAGTTAAGTGCCGCAACAGAGCCTCGGGATCGGCTGTGGCACGCGTTAACACCCCAAGCTTTTCGTTATGCGCTTTTGCGGCGCGCCCTTGAATACGCTGTCGCTAATCACTGTGTGGTCACGGATGAAGCCTCGGCTGTTGAAGCGCTTGGTCAGGCACCCAAGCTGGTTAGTGGGCGTCGTGATAATCTCAAGATCACTCATCCTGATGACCTTGCCCTTGCTACCGCTATCATGGCGTCGCAAGTAGCCCAATCCTCTGAATCTGAAAGGAGTTGTTAATGCGAATTGGCCACGGGTTTGACGTGCACCGATTTGGCGTTGGCGACCATTTGATGATTGGTGGCGTTAAGCTGCCTTTCGAACATGGTTTTGTTGCCCACTCGGATGGCGATGTGTTGCTGCATGCTATCAGTGACGCACTGCTGGGTGCCTGTGCGCTTGGTGATATCGGGCGGCATTTCCCCGACACCGACCCAGCATGGGCTGGTGCAGATAGTCGCCATTTATTGCGCCACGTGGTTCAACTGGTTCACACAGAGGGCTTCTGTGTGGTTAACCTGGATGCCACGTTAATGGCGCAGGCGCCTAAAATGGCGCCGCATATTGATACGATGCGCGCTGTCATCGCTGAAGATTTAGGTATTAGCCTTGGGCAGGTCAATGTTAAAGCCACGACGACTGAACGGCTTGGGTTTACCGGACGAGGCGAGGGTATCGCCGCTGAGGCAGTGGTGTTGATTGAACACCAAGAGGCGTTAAATGCTTAATTTACCCGCTTGGCAGCGCTGCTTAGATGCCGAGTTCGGTGCCCCTAGTCCAGGTTGCTATCGCGTTCAGCCAGAAGATTTTGTCGTCGACGAGCAGCTGGACTTTACGCCTGAAAATCATGGTGAGCACCTGTGGTTACGTCTTGAAAAGCGCCATCAAACCACGTTAGATGTGGTAAGAAGTGTCAGCCGCCTTTGTGGTGTCACACTTCGAGATGTGGGCTACTCCGGGATGAAGGATCGTGTCGCAGTGACGCGGCAGTGGTTAAGCGTGCATTTGCCCGGACGCGAGGCGCCAAGTGATTTGAGCGAATCATTAGCGGCAGTGGGTATTACGGTGTTGGCCCAGGTAAGGCATCCCCGAAAACTCAAACGCGGTGTCCATCGCACGAACCATTTTACCCTGCGGCTGAGTGGTGAAGCAGTTCAACATCCGAGTTTTTTTGACCGCTGGGAGGCGCTTTGTCGCCACGGTGTGCCTAACTATTTCGGACCCCAGCGTTTTGGGCCTGAAGGACGGAATTTACAGCGTGCAGAAGCTCTTCTAGCGAAAGGTTGGCGCAAGCGAGATGATCGCCAAGGAATGATGCTTTCCACCGCGCGTAGCTTCTTGTTTAACGAGTTGCTGAGCGAGCGTTTGACGGATGGAACGTGGTGCCAGCCGCTAGCGGGCGATATGCTCATGCTGGATGGCACGCACAGTGTGTTTACCGTTGACGCCGTTGACGACGACCTGATCGGTCGTGCCGCTGCGCTTGATATTCATCCAACCGGTGCCCTGTGGGGTGTCGGGGAACTCGCTGAGTATCAGGTAGCTGACTACGAAAAACGGTTGTTAGCGTGCCATCCAATGCTGTGCGAGGGATTGGTGAAAAGCGCTGTGAAACGCTCTCATCGGGCGCTGCGAGCAAGGTTAATTTCGCCTAGTATCGAGATATTACCTAATGCCGTGGTACTCTCATTTGCCTTACCACGGGGAAGTTTTGCCACGGCGGTGGTGAGTGAGTTAATTGCTCATCCGGATTTTGCTTAATGCGCCTAACCTGCGCTTATCTTTGCTAGGCATCCATAAAGGAGACGTTAATGCGGCGACTGCTGCTTTCCAATGACGATGGCGTCCATGCACCGGGCTTGCGGGCACTTCATGATGCGCTAGTCGCCCATGCGAATTTACGTGTGGTTGCTCCCGATCGAGACCGCAGCGGCGCCAGTAACTCGCTGACGCTTTCTCGTCCGCTCTCTTTAACCGCGTTAGATAATGGCTTTTATAGCGTAGACGGTACGCCTGCCGACTGTGTTTATCTGGGCGTGAACGGCGTCTGGGATGAGCGTCCTGACTTGGTGATTTCGGGGATTAATCACGGCAGCAATCTTGGCGATGACGTACTCTATTCAGGCACTGTGGCGGCTGCCATGGAAGGGCGCAATTTGGGCATGACTGCCATTGCTATGTCGCTGTGTGGTGAGCGCTATTTCGCGACGGCAGCGAAAGTGGCGGCCAGCTTAATCGGTGCTGCCGATCAGCTATCACTGCCACCCCGCACACTCTTGAATGTCAACGTGCCAGATGTTCCGTGGGAAGAAATTAAAGGCGTCAGAGTGACCCGCTTAGGCTATCGCGGACCAGCAGAGAAACCTGTTCCCGTAAAAGATCCGCGTGGTCGTACGCGCTTCTGGATAGCACCGGTGGCGGCTAACGCTGATGATGGTGAAGATACCGACTTCTCTGCTATCGAAGCAGGTTATGTATCAATTACTCCACTACAAACTGACTTAACGCGCCATCCCGCGCGCAGCGACGTGCAGGACTGGTTGGATGCTTTTGCCTGAGCTTTCGCCCAACGAGCTGCGCGGGCGAGGCATGACCTCGCAGCGGACTCGAGATCGCATGGTAGAGCGGCTTGAGCAGCAGGGTATTCAGGATGCGCGGGTGCTCGATATTATGGCAGGTGAGCCAAGGCACTTGTTCGTTGATGAAGCGCTGGCGCATCGTGCGTATGAAGACACCGCGCTGCCTATCGGTTTTGGTCAGACACTCTCGCAACCCTTGACGGTTGCGCGCATGACCGAGCTGGTGCTGCGGGCTAATCCAAAGCGTGTGCTTGAAGTGGGGACCGGTTCGGGGTATCAAACGCTGATACTGTCCCGGCTGGTGCCAATGCTTTACTCGGTCGAACGCATTTATGCATTACATCAACGCGCTGCAGAGCGGCTTTGGCGGCTTGATGCCCCAGCGACGCTGGCAGTGGCGGATGGTGGTGAGGGGTGGCAAGAAGCTGCGCCTTTTGATGTGATTTTGTTAACCGCTTGTGCTCAAACGCTGCCGGAAGCTCTATTGGAGCAGCTTAGCCATGATGGTGTGCTCATTGCTCCATTGGAAGAGCCTGACGGTAGCCAATGGCTCACCCAAATAAAACGCATTGGTAGTGCCTTTGAAAAGCGTCGGCTCGAACCCGTACGCTTTGTACCTCTATTGCAAGGAGTGGTGGATTGAAGCGTCGATTTGTAGAGCTGTTTTTAAAAGGCGCAGGGATGGGGGCAGCCGATGCGGTGCCCGGTGTTTCAGGTGGAACGATCGCATTTATTACCGGTATTTATGAGGAACTCATTAATACCATCAAACAGTTTGGCCCCGGCGCCTTCATCGCTTGGCGTCGTGGCGGTTGGCTAGCGCTGGCTCAGCATTTGAATTTGGCCTTTTTAGTGCCGCTGCTACTTGGCGTTGCGATTAGCCTTTTCAGTGTGGCTCATATAGCGCTTTGGCTAATGGAAGCGCACCCGCTGCTGATTGAGGGATTTTTCTTCGGCTTGGTGGCCGCGTCGGGGTTTGTTGTCGCCAAGGCGGGAAGAGGCTGGAAATTTTGGTATTTATTGCCGATGGTCGGAGGGCTGCTGTTGGCTAAGTCGCTGCCAGGTATGATGCCGCTGGTGTTACTTATTGGTAATGAAGCTCTGGTAGTCATGATAGCTGGCTGTATTGCTATTAGCGCCATGCTGTTGCCAGGGGTGTCTGGTAGCTTCTTGCTGCTTACGATGGGGCTTTATGGCACCATTTTAGGGGCTATTCGAAGCTTTGATATCGGTATTATCATACTCTTTGGCATGGGGTGTGTTGTTGGTTTGGCGTTATTCTCGCGACTACTGTCGTGGCTTCTGCGTCGCCATCATGATTCTACGCTACAGCTTTTGCTCGGGTTTATTGTTGGCTCGTTACCCGTGTTATGGCCGTGGAAAGAACTGGTAAGTTATCAGCTTGGCCCTGATGGGCAAATGATCCCGTTGGCTCATCGTTATCTGTTGCCTAGTGACTATGCGGTATTGTCGGGTGCATCTGCACAAACGGTAGGCGTTGTGGCACTAATGGTGGTTGGCGCACTATTGGTGGTGTTATTAAACCGTCGCGCAGTGCACTATGCCGGACATAGATCAATAGGAAACGCGCGCGACGTTGAAAAGGAGTAGGGTTTCCATGCGTAAGGTTTTTATCATGTCAGTATTGGCGTTAGCGGTCAGCGGCTGCGCCAATCAGCAGCAAAACACCCCACAAGTGCGTGATTTAAGTGAAGCGCGCCGCGCGGTAGCAGACTCACCTCAATATACTGTTAAAACAGGCGATACCCTTTATGGCATCGCATGGCAGCACAATCTTGATTATCGTCAGTTGGCGCAAATCAACAATATTGATGCGCCTTATCAAATTTACCCAGGCCAAACCATTGCGCTGCGTGAAGGAGCGGCGGCATCAAGTAACCCGTCTGCAGGCTCCTCTGCCCCAGAGCGCCCTGCGTCGGGCGCTGTCGCAACAGGCCTGAATCCTCAAGCGACTTCCGTGGCAAGTAACGATCAGCAGCTAGATTGGTTACTGCCCGATGAGAGTGCGATTGAGCGTAACCAGCGTTTAACGGCTGAGCGGGCGGAACGTGCTGAGCAAGCGTCGGTGGCCGCCGCGCAGCAAGTGGCTGATAGCGCAAGTGCCGCTAACACCGAGGCGACGTCTACTGTTGAGGCGTCTCAGCCAGAGCCTACGAGTGAGCCGGAACCAACGCCTGAGCCTAAGCCAGAGCCTAAGCCAGAGCCTAAGCCAGAGCCCAAACCTGAACCAACCCCAGAGCCTGAGCCAGCAGCGACTACGCCGCCTGCTGAGGCTGAGCAGCCGAGCCAAACCGCTCGCGTTGACCGCTCCTCTCGCACCTTTACACCTGTTGATAATGTTAACTGGCAATGGCCAGCAACAGGCCAGGTAACCGGAGAGTTTGGCCAGGGGGGCTCTATCACCGCTGGGATTGATATCGACGGTCAAAAGGGGCAACCTGTCAAGGCGGCAGGCCCTGGTATCGTTGTCTACGCAGGTAGCGGCGTTCGGGGTTACGGTAACTTAATACTACTCAAACACAACGATCAGTATCTGAGTGCTTACGCGCATAATGATAGCTTAAGCGTTAAAGAAAATGATGTCGTTGAAGCGGGAGAAGTGATTGCCACGATGGGGGATAGCGATGCAGATAGTGTCAAACTGCACTTTGAAGTACGCCGTGATGGGCAGCCTCAAAATCCCTTGGACTATCTGCCGTCCCGTTAATCATTGCCAAGCGAACCTTTCAGTTGGTGTGCTTGGGGTACCCGAATAGCTAGAGTTAGGGCGTCATATAACAAAAATGGTGTAAGTGCACAGGGAGTGCGGCCACCTTTTCCTTTCTAAATGGCGGTTAGGCGAAATAACGGGGGATACTACCATGAGTATGCTGGAGAAGGATCTACAGGAGGTTGACCTGGACGCTGTTGAAGAGGCGCTGGATAGTGTCGATGATGTCTCCGCGGAGGAAGACGCCTTTGAAAAAGCGTTGAGCCGTGATGAGCGTCAATCGACTCAAAGCTTGGACGCGACACAAATCTATCTCAATGAAATTGGTTTTTCGCCGTTATTAACGCCGGAAGAAGAGGTCTACTACGGCCGTTTAGCGCGTAAAGGTGACCCGCTTGGACGGTCAAGGATGATCGAGTCTAACCTTCGCCTGGTTGTTAAAATCGCCAGGCGCTACCTTAATCGGGGGCTTACGCTGCTTGACTTGATTGAGGAGGGTAACCTTGGGCTAATCCGGGCGGTGGAAAAGTTTGATCCTGAGCGAGGGTTCCGCTTTTCTACCTATGCCACGTGGTGGATTCGACAAACCATTGAGCGTGCGTTAATGAATCAAACGCGCACCATTCGTTTGCCGATCCATGTGGTTAAAGAGCTAAATATTTACCTGCGTGCAGCGCGGGAACTGACCCAAAAGCTTGATCATGAAGCAACAGCAGAAGAGATCGCCGATCATCTCGACAAGCCAGTAGAAACGGTTAAGAAGATGCTTGGGCTTAATGAGCGCGTCTCCTCGGTAGATTACCCAATGGGTGGCGAAAGCGATAAGCCGTTAATCGACACGTTAACCGACGACGATGTGCTAGGGCCGGAAGCATGCTTAGTGGATGGCGATGTGCGTGAGCACGTAGACCACTGGTTGGATGAGCTCAGTGATAAGCAGCGTGAGGTGGTGGTACGCCGCTTTGGTTTGCGAGGTCATGAGTCTGCTACGTTGGAAGAAGTTGGTGCAGAAATTGGCTTAACTCGCGAACGTGTTAGGCAAATTCAAGTAGAAGCACTAAAGAAACTGCGCCGCTCATTGGAAAAACAGGGCCTTTCCCTTAACGCTATTTTCGAGAGCTAATCGCGATAAGCTCTTGTGTCATACCGACCATAACGCACCGAGTTCATCGCTCGGTGCGTTGTTTTTGACGCCCATTGGTTGATCAACCGTTAAGTTAACTATTGACTGTGTAAGTGAGAAATGTAATGCGCCCCTTGGTGGCCCATATTGATTTAGACGCCCTGCGTCATAACTATCAGCTAGCGTGCCGCTGCGCGCCCCAAAGTCGCTCGGTAGCTGTTATTAAAGCGGATGCGTATGGTCACGGTGCGCTTGAGTGCGCGCGTGCGCTAGAAGCTGAGGTGCCCGCATTTGCTGTCGCTTGCATAGAAGAAGCGATTAGCCTGCGTGAAGGGGGAATTAAAAAACCTATTGTATTGCTGGAAGGTATTTTTACCGCTGACGAGCTGGCGCTCGTTGATCAGCACAATTTTTGGATCAGCGTTCACAGTGAGTGGCAGGTGGCGGCTTTATTGGCTTTTTCACCCCGTCAACCTATTCCGGTATGGATGAAAGTGGATTCCGGTATGCATCGTTTAGGCTTTTCTCTAGACGAGGCACTTGGTGTTTGGCAGCGGTTAGCTAGCGCACCACAAGTAACCGCGCTGCATTTGATGAGCCACTTTGCGACAGCAGATGCACGTGAGGGCAGCTACTTTAATCAGCAAATGGCCGCTTTAACGGCATTGGCGGAAGCGCTTGATGCACCCCTATGCCTAGCAAACTCCCCTGCAACACTGGCATGGCCAATCGCCCATGGCGACTGGAATCGCCCTGGTGTCATGCTGTATGGCAGTGACCCGCTGGAAGAAGCCAACGAGACCACCCGGCAACTGCGCCCGGTGATGAGTTTACGCTCCGAAATTATTGCCCTCCGTGAACTAGAGGAGGGTGAGCCTGTTGGTTATGGTGGCCGTTGGCGCGCATCTCGGCGTTCTAAAATTGCCGTCGTTGCGGCAGGTTATGGCGATGGTTATGATCGCCACGCCATAGACGGCACCCCGGTGTTAGTGAATGGCCAGCGCTGTGCGATTGCCGGCAAGGTCTCAATGGACATGCTAACCGTAGATGTTACCGACGTGCCGGAGGCTGCTATCGGTAGTGAGGTGGTGCTGTGGGGAGCCGCTAGCAACGGTGCTGTGTTGTCAATTGATGAGGTAGCACGCTATTGCGATACCATCAGCTATACCCTGTTAACGGGAGTGCTACCAAGAGCGCCGCGCCGCTACCATGGAGCCTTTGTTTAAACGGTTACCAGTATGTCTAAAAGCTCATATCCGCAGTCGTTTGCACACCTTCGTTATTGGCCAACCTGGCTTGCAATAGGCGCGATGCATCTTGTTGCCTGGTTTCCCTGGCGGCTTAAGTTATGGGTGGGGAAAATAATTGGTTTGTTGGCATGGCGCTTTATAAAGCGCCGGCGGCATATCACTGAGACAAATATTGCCCTCTGTTTCCCGGAAAAAAGTGTTGATGAGCAGCGCCGCTTGGTAAAAGAGGCTTTTATTGCCAACGGTATTGGCTTAGTGGAAACAGCCACTGGTTGGTGCCGTGACGTGGAAGGATTACGGCACCGAGTGGCTTATCATGGCCAGGAGCATCTCGCACGGGCTAAAGCGCAAGGCAAGGGCGTGCTGGTGGTGGGAATTCACTTCTCCACACTGGATTTAGGGGGTGCACTGCATTCGCTATTTCTCCCTGCTGATGTGGTTTATCGCCCGCACAACAACCCCTTATTCGAACGCTTTATGACCCGTGCCCGCTCGCGAATTTTTGGTCAGGCGATTGATCGACACGACTTGCGTGGTGTTGTGCGGCGAATAAAGTCGGGCCATATTGTGTGGTATTCACCGGACCAAGACTTTGGCCGCGATGTCAGCGTGTTCGCGCCACTGTTCGGCCAGCAAGCCGCTACCATCAGGCTGACCGCAAAAATCGCCAGAATGACGGGGGCGCCGGTGGTGCCGCTGATGTTCCACCGCAATCCTGATAACCAGACATATACCATCAGCTGCCTGCCCGCGTTTGATAACTTCCCAAGCGGTGATGAAATGGCCGACGCTACTCGGGTAAATGAATTTATCGAACAAGCTATTCGTAAGTATCCTGAGCAGTACTTATGGCTTCATCGGCGCTTTAAAACGCGTCCGGAAGGTGAGCCAAGCGTTTACTAGCGACATCCGTTAACAAAAAAAGCCGTTCTGCTACCAAGCAGAACGGCTTTTCGTTAACTTTGAAAGCAGATGTTAGTCCAGATTTCGAGAGTAGAAAATCTCTAACATCTCTTTGCGCAGACGGCTTTCAATGTCCCGTGCTTCTTCGAAGGTAATGTCGCGGCGCGATGTGCCGAACAGATAGTTATCAAGTTCGAAGTCTTTCAGCAGCATTTTGGTGTGGAACATGTTTTCTTGATAAACATTCACATCGATCATTTGATAGGCGTGCTTGGTATCTTCTGCCAAGTAGTCCTGGATCGAGGTAATGTCGTGATCAATAAACAGCTTTTTACCATCGACATCGCGGGTAAAGCCACGAACCCGATAATCCATGGTGACAATGTCAGAGTCGAAGCTGTGAATTAGGTAGTTCAGTGCTTTCAATGGGCTGATGTGGCCACAGGTAGACACATCAATATCCAATCGAAAGGTGCTGATACCGTTGTCAGGATGCGACTCAGGATAGCTGTGTACTGTCACGTGGCTTTTATCAAGATGCGCTACGACTGTTTCAGGTAGCGGTCCAGGGCCTGGTTCAGTTTGCTCTGGGTTTGCTTCATCCAGCTCGTGTTCAGCAATCAGAATCGTAACGCTGGCCCCATGGGGCTCATAGTCTTGACGAGCAATATTGAGCACATGAGCGCCAATAATATTGGTGACGTCTTTTAGAATCTGCGTCAAACGTTCGGCGTTGTAAAGCTCATCGATATAATCAATGTAAGCCGCACGCTGCTCTTCGGTTTTGGCGTAACAGATGTCGTAAATGTTAAAGCTCAACGAGCTAGTCAGGTTATTAAACCCGTGGAGTCGGAGATTATCTGACACGTCCGAACCTCCCTATGGCAGATGAAGACACCCCGACGAGCCAGCGCCGGAACCGATAGTAACTTGTCACCGTGATGCTGTAGTCGCTTTCTGCAAAGCGGCTGTTTGCTACGCAGTAGGGGTAAAAACAAGCGAGCGTATTATGCCCGCCAAGCGCATGGTATGCATCCAGCCGCGCTATTTTTTTTAATAAACAGGGAAGATGGCGCTCCGAGTAGTTCAAGCGTCGACAATCTCAAAAGAGTGGGTAATCTCAACGCCGCCTTGTGTCAGCATAATAGATGCGCTGCAGTACTTCTCTGCGGAGAGCTCAACCGCCCGCTGTACCTGCTTCTCTTTTAAGTTGCGGCCAGTCACCACAAAGTGTACGTGGATTTTGGTAAACACGGAGGGCACTTCATCAGCGCGCTCTGCGTCAAGCTCCGCGATACAGTCGGTGACATCGGCGCGGGCTTTATCAAGAATATTCAAAATGTCAAAGGCGGTGCAGCTACCCATGCCCATCAGCAGCATTTCCATTGGGCGAGGGCCGGTGTTGCGGCCGCCGTGGTCAGGAGGGCCGTCGATAACGACGCTATGCCCACTACCGGACTCTGCTACAAATTGGCGACCATCTGTCCATTTTACCCGTGCTTTCACGTCGCTCTCCTCATCTAGGCACCTATAGGTAGTTGCGAAGCATAACATTTCTAGCGATAGACGCACTTTTTCATCGCTTGCTGATCTGTTGCGCCAACAGGTGGTGTTCAAGAACCTCAAGGCGCTCTGGAGTGCCCACATCGACCCAGTGGCCTGAAAAGTGTTCACCGCTAACACGCTTGTCTGCCATTGCCTGCTTAAGCAGTGGTGCCAGGGCAAACGCTCCTGGCGCCTGATCGGCAAGAAGGTCCGGGTGTAGCAGGCTAATGCCGGCAAAGGTGAGACGCTGATGGCCTTCCACTCCAACGCGCCCGTTGATAAGGGAAAAATCACCGCTAGGGTGGTGGGAAGGGTTATCTACTAGCACAAGATGGGCGACGTCACTTCCCTGTAGCAGTGATTCTGAGGGAATGTAATCGCACCAGACATCCCCATTGACCAACAGAAACGGGGCATCGCCAAGCAGGGGGAGTGCCTTTTGAATGCCTCCGCCGGTTTCTAAAGGCGTCTCTTCATGGCTCCAAAGAATCCGTAATTGGTAGTCGTTTCCATCACCAAGCGCTGCCATGATCTGCTCTGCGCGATAGCTCACGTTGATGACCACCTCATCAATGCCTGCACGCTTGAGCCGTTCGAGGTGGTGCACAATAAGTGGCTTATCGCCTACTGGTAACAGTGGTTTTGGGCAGTGGTCGGTAAGCGGCCGCATCCGTTTGCCAAGTCCCGCGGCTAAAATCATCGCTTTCATAACGTGCTTTCCGCTAAACGTAGGGCAATGGCGGGGCGCAGTGTGCCACTTACCCATTCAGTAAACTCGCTGTGCTGGGGCAGCGCGGTTAGGCTATCTTCTAAATGCGTTAAAAAATGCGGCAGGCGTGATAAATAGCCTTGTTTGGCATCGCGCAGCGTTAAGCGGCAAAAAATCCCCAGCACTTTTAGGCAGCGTTGAGCGGCCATGGCTTGGCATTGGATAAGAAATTCATCCTTGCTGATATGGCGAGAGAGGCGCCCATCATGACGCGCTTGGCAATAGAACGAGTCGACAAACTGCATAAACTGCGCCTGAGAAAAGCGGCAGTAGCGACCGCGCAGTAAGGAAATAACGTCGTAACTGATTGGCCCTGCCACCGCGTCTTGAAAGTCAATCATGTAAAGCTGCTGGTCGTGCACCATGATATTCATCGCATCGTAATCGCGGTGTACGCTGACGACGGGTTGATCGAGGGCTTGCTCAACGAGGTGGCCACGCAGCGCATCCCAACTGGCTGGCGTTGATAACGACAGCCAATTGTTTAAACACCACTCAGGAAAAAGGTCGAGCTCTCGGTTCAGCAGCGTCGCGTCATAAGGCGGCAGTGCGGCAGGGTTGGCGCGGTTTTGTAACTTGGCCAGTAACGACAGTGCATCGAAATGACTTTGCTGAATGCACGCGTCATCAGTGAATAGCGCCTGTAATGGGGTATCCCCAAGGTCATCCAGCAACAAAAAGCCCGCGTCGAGATCGGCGGCGTAAATATGCGGAACGGGCAGTTTTGCCGCGTACCAGCGCTTTCCGATAGCGACGAACGGTGTTGAGTCTTCCTGGTCAGGGGGGGCATCCATTACTATGCGAGTACCGCCGCAGGGCAGTGTCAGCCGGAAATATCGCCGGAAACTAGCGTCACCACCCGCTGGAGAGAGGTGGATAGCGGCGCTATTTAGGCCATTTTGGTCAGCCGCCCACTGGGTGAGGGCGTCAATCCTAGAAGAGGACATGCAAGCTCCTTGCTGGTCGGGCATCATGCGGGCTGTATAATACCGATTCTGGATGCCAAGGATAACGAACATGGGCAAGCGAATCTCGCGTACCGTACCGGTTGCGCACACGCTGTTGGGCAGTTTGCTCGCTGGCGCCTCATTTTCAGCGGTGGCACAAGGCCAGACGTTGCCTGCCGAGGCGCTTGATTGGCAGGCCTGGAGCCAAGATGAAGCACCGCATCAGCTGTGTCGAGGGCGATATGTGATGCCTGACTACCGCTTGCCAGCGGTGGATAACCCTGAAATGTTGTCGGTGGAGACTCAGGAAGCCGATTACGCCGCAGATGGTGAAGCGTTGTTGCGCGGTGATGTTGTACTGCGTCGTGGAAACACAGAGTTGCAGGCGGCGCAGATGTATTTACCCGCCGACCGCCAACGCGTAGATGCAGAAGGCAATCTCGCCATACGAAATGGTCAGGCGTTGGTGCGCGGCGAGCAAGCCACGTTAATGCTCAACGATGACCGAGCCTCGTTACGCAACAGCCACTATGTGCTTTACGAACAGCATTTACGCGGTCAGGCCAGTGAATTAGAGCAAACCGGTGAAGAGCAATATCGTCTGCACAATGCTTCATTTACGACGTGTGATCCAGGTGCCAATAGCTGGCAACTCGTTAGTAGCGATATAAAGCTGGATCAAGCAAAAGGGTTTGGTACCGCACGGCACGCACGTTTAGAAGTAAAAGACGTGCCGATTTTTTACTGGCCTTGGCTACGCTTCCCCATTGATGACCGCCGTCATACAGGATTGCTGTCACCTTCTATTAGCTTTTCCAATGAGGGGTTTGACTATGCACAGCCTTTTTACTGGAACATAGCGCCAAATCAAGATGCCACCATTACACCGCGCTGGATGTCTGACCGTGGGCTGTTGCTCAATGGTGAGTATCGCTACCTGCTTGAAGAGAGTCGAGGGACGGTAGAAGGCGGATATATCAATAGTGATGACGGCAGCGAAAATGGTGATAACCGCTTCGAAGGCAATGATCGCTGGTATATTGATGCACAACATGCAGGAACGCTGGCGCCACGCAGTGATTACCAATTGCGCTATGGTGCCGCTAGCGATGGGCGCTATTTCGATGATTTTGGTGGTGAGTTTGGCAATAGTGAGCGCGTTAGTATGGAGCGGCTCGCTCAGGTAGATTACCGCGGTGAGCGTTGGCAGTTAGATGCCCGGGCCCAAGGCTTCCAGCGGTTGGAAGATCCGCTGAGTGATTCCGATAAGCCATTTTATCGTCTGCCAAGTTTGACAGCGAACTCTGACTGGCAGTTAGGTGGCGGTCTCTATACACAATGGCACTCAAACGCGACCTATTTCTGGCGTGATGTAGACGAGCGACAGGTGCCTGAGCGCGAAGCCGCCATCGGCACGCGCCTGCATCTCACCCCGGCTATCGGTTGGCGTTTTGAGCAACCCTGGGGCTATATCGAGCCGCGTACCGAGTTATGGCATACCGCTTATGAGTTGGATTATGGCGATCGCGTCACTGATCGAGGTACGTCTCCCAGCCGTAGTGCGGCGGTCACATCGATAGATAGTGGCCTTGTTTTTGAGCGTGAATTAGAACTGAGCGGACGAGACTATCGCCAAACCCTTGAGCCACGTTTGAACTACGCATACGTCCCACGTACTAACCAAACACAACTGCCTGATTTTGACAGCCGCGAGCGAGCGTTCTCGTGGGATCAGCTATGGTCTCCTCATCGTTTCTCTGGCGCAGATCGTTTAGGTGATCTCAATCGCGTGTCGCTTGGCGTACAATCTCGCTTTATTGAAGACGCCACCGGACGGGATCGGTTAACTTTTGGGATTGGGCAAAGTGTTTATTTATCCGAGCGTCGCATCGATAGTGAGGGCGACCCAGACACATTGCCTGCTCGTCCAGAGGATGATCCCAGTGTGAATCCGCTTAGTCGCTATCAAGCTACTCGCGATCGCTCGCCGCTGGTGACGCGCCTCGATTGGCAGATTAATGATCGGTGGAGTACAGGGTATGAATGGTTATACGACGACCAGCGTGAACAGACCGAACGCTCTAGCGTTGATGCGCGTTATCGCCATCCCGCTGGCCACGTAGTGAACCTTGGTTACCGTTGGGAGATCGAAGGTTTCGATCCAGGCGTCGTACCCGGTGATGACGGCTTTAGAGATTACAGCCGGGAAGAGTGGGATCTGTCACTTGCTTGGAAAGCCAGCCCGAGGATTGATTTGATTGGTCGCTATCTGCACGATCAGACCAATGACCGCGCGCTTGAGCGGCTGGCAGGCGTTCAATGGAACGACTGCTGCTACGGCTTACAGCTAGTATGGCGTGAGTGGGTAGACGATAACGACACCGCCCCTGTGGGTGATGACTTTAATGATCGCGGGCTATTTTTACGCTTTGTATTCCGTGGCCTGGGTGGCGTTGGTCAACAGGCTGACGGTTACTTTGAACAGGCCATTCCTGGCTACCGCCCAACGCCGCTGTAACGATTTTGTTAAATGGCGACTGACTGAAAGAGATTCTTTATGACTACCAGAAAGACCCTGCTGACCGATGGCTTGAAAAAGCGGGCAAAACTGCTTTCTGCGGGCGGCATGATGGCGCTCTGCCTTGGAACGAGTGCCGCGCTTGTGCCGCTGTCGGTTTACGCCCAAAATTTCGAATCAACCCAGCGGCAAATGCTAGATAGCGTTGTGGCTGTCGTTAATGACGGCGTCATCATGCGCAGTGAGCTTGATGACCGCATTGCCCAGATAGAGCAGCAGGCGCAAACCCAGGACGGTAACTTACCGCCCCGTAGCCAACTGGCTCAGCAGGTACTAGAGCGCATGGTGATGGATGAAATCCAGCTGCAAATGGCTCGCCAAGCCAATCTTAGCGTGGACGACACGGAGCTAAATCGCCAGTTGCGTTCCATTGCTGAGTCTAACGGCATGACGCTAGAACAGTTTGCCGATGCCGTGGAAGCAGACGGCATGACCCTGGGTGGCGTACGTGAAGAAATACGCCGCGAAATGCTGATGCGCCAAGTACAGCAGCGCCAAATTAGTCAACGTGTCACCGTGACTGAGCGTGACGTTGAACGCTTCTTGAGCCAGCAGCCATCTCAGCAGGGGCAAGCGTTTATTGAAGAAATACGCGCCCGCCACGTATTGGTAGAGTTAACGCCAACACGCAATGAAGACCAGGCTCGTGCCCGCGCTGAGCAGGCTCGCCAGCGTTTACAGCAGGGGGCAGACTTTGCGTCCGTCGCTCGTGAGTTTAGCGACGACCGTGGTAGTGCCATGAACGGCGGCGAGCTTGGTTGGGTGCGTCCAGGGCAAACGGTGCCAGCTTTTGAAGAAGCGATGGGGTCGTTAAGTACTAACCAGCTCTCTGAGCCAGTGCGCTCTCAGTTTGGCTACCATGTCATTGAAGTGCTAGAGCGTCGCCGTCAGGATGTGACGGATGAAAGTCGCCGTGAGCAGGTCCGTCAGGCCATTTTCCAGCGTCGTGCTAACGAAGAGCTACAGTCGTGGCAGCGTGAAATGCGTGAACAGGCTTTTGTCGATATTCGCCTTTAATGAGCCAATCTAATGAGCAATAGCGCGCCACTGCTGATAACCACCGGAGAGCCAGCGGGCATCGGGCCAGAAATCACACTGATGCTGGCCGCCAATGGCCAATTGAATAACACGGTGGCTATTGGCGATACGCAGCTGCTGAAACAGCGTGCGTCGCTGCTGGGGCTTCCTCTTGATGTGATAGAAGCAGCCCCTGGAAGCAGTGTGGCTTCCTCGCCTGGGCGTTTGGTTGTGTGGCCCGCGGGACTTCGCGAACCAGCGCTCCCCGGCGTGCTCAATCCTGCTAATGCAGGCTATGTGCTAGAGACGTTGCAAATCGCTGTCGATGCCTGTCTACAGGGGCATGCGGCGGCCATGGTCACTGCGCCGCTGCATAAAGGGGTGATTATCGAAGGCGGCTTTGCTAGCTTCACTGGCCACACCGAATGGCTGCGCGATGCCTGTGGGGTTGATGAGGTCGTGATGTTGTTGGCTACCGACCAAGCGCTGCATGCTCAGTCGAGCCGTTGGCAGGGTAGCAGTGACCTACGCGTCGCACTTGTCACCACACACCTACCGCTGCGCGACGTGGCGGATGCGGTTACCTACGACAAAATTACCCGCATTAGCCGTTTGCTTGCGACTGATCTGAAAAACCAGTTTGGGATTGCCGCTCCGCGCATTGCGGTGTGTGGATTAAACCCCCATGCCGGAGAAGATGGCCATTTAGGGCGCGAAGAACTCGATGTTATTATCCCCGCGCTGAAAGCGCTGCGCGCTGAAGGCCTTGATGTTCAAGGCCCGCTGCCAGCTGATACGCTTTTCACGCCGCGCCATTTAGCGGGCGTTGATGCGGTGTTGGCGATGTATCATGACCAGGGGTTGGCAGTGTTAAAATACGCAGGCTTTGGTCAGGCGGCGAATATTACACTTGGCTTGCCGCTGGTGCGTACTTCGGTAGACCACGGTACCGCGCTCAGTTTAGCCGGTCGCGGTACTGCCGACCCCAATAGCTTAGGCGTAGCTCTCGCGCTAGCACAGCGACTTTCCGCGCAGCGCGCCAATGGCTTAAATGCTTTATGAATCAACCCTCCAAGGAACACTGTTAGATGTCTCAAGTGCCTCAGCAGCACCGCGCTCGTAAACGCTTTGGTCAAAACTTTCTGCGTGACCTCGGCATCATTTCGCGTATTGTCCGTGCCATTGGGCCTCGCGAAAGCGACCGACTCGTTGAAATTGGCCCTGGGCAAGGCGCGCTCACTGCTCCGTTGCTAGAGGCGGCAGGAAAGCTTGAAGTCATTGAATTAGACCGTGACCTGATTCCGGGCTTAAGGGTGCAGTTTTTTAACTACCCTGATTTTGTTATCCATGAGGGTGACGCGCTAAAGTTTGATTTCGCCGCGCTAAAGGGGGATGGCCCTGCGCTGCGAGTCGTCGGTAACCTGCCTTACAACATCTCAACGCCGTTGATAGTGCACCTGTTAACCATGGGCAATGCGATTGCCGATATGCACTTTATGCTGCAAAAAGAGGTCGTTGAGCGTTTGGCCGCTGAGCCAGGTAGCACTGATTGGGGGCGCCTGTCGGTGATGGCGCAATATTACTGCCACGTGGATCAGCTGTTTGTCGTACCGCCGGAAGCCTTTGTTCCCAGGCCGAAAGTTGACTCCGCCATTGTTAGGCTAACGCCTCACGAAAGCTTGCCCCAAACAGCAGATGACCCAGCACTGCTGTTTGAATTGGTCAAGCTGGCGTTTGGTCAGCGACGCAAAACACTGCGCAATAACCTGAAAGGCAGGGTAAGCGCAGAAACATTAGAAGCACTAGGCATTGACCCTGCACGGCGCCCTCAAACCTTGACGGTTGCAGAGTACGTCACTATCGCCAACCAAGTGGCTACTGACGAAGCGCTTGGTGGTAATGGGAGTTCTGACGCGTGAGTGCCCTAGCCATTGAGGTTAGCGTCGCGCCTGAGTACCGTGCAGCCGAGTCAGATGACCGTGAGTCGCGCTTCGTGTTTAGTTACACCGTGACGGTACATAACCAAAGCCCTCATAGCGTGCAGCTTATGGCGCGCTACTGGAAAATTACCCAAGGTAACGGTGATAGCCAAGAGGTGCGTGGCAAAGGGGTGGTGGGCCAGCAGCCATTAATTGGCCCGGGGCAGCGTTTTCGCTATACCAGTCGAGCCATTCTGCAAACGCCGGTAGGCGTTATGGAAGGCGCTTACACGTTACTTAACACCTACACCCAGCGAGCTTTTGAAGTGCCCATTGCGCCTTTCAGGCTAGCGGTGCCGCGTCAGCTTCACTGACCATTCTCTAAAAGGGGGAGCGATGAGCACCTATGCCATTGGTGATCTGCACGGCTGTCATGCCGAGTTTGTCAGTTTGCTAGAAAAGCTAAGCTTCAATGCAGCAAACGATACACTCTGGCTGGTTGGTGATTTGGTCAATCGTGGCCCTGGCTCGCTGGCTTGCTTGCAGGAAGTGCAGGCGTTAGGCAGCGCCGCTCAATGCGTGCTGGGTAACCACGATTTTCATTTGTTGGTGGTGGCTCGTGGCGGCGGCAAACTGAAAAAAAACGATACCCTCAGCGATATTCTTGCGACCCCACAGCGCGAACAGGTGCTGGATTGGCTGCAAAGCCAGCCATTGGCAGTTTATGAAAACAATACGCTGATGACCCATGCCGGTATATTGCCAACGTGGTGCGCCGAGCAAGCGGTAACGTTTAGTCAAGAAGTGCAGACGGCCTTGCTTAGTGAAACGGCCGGTGATTTTTTAACGCAGCTATTTGGTAATCAACCTGACCGGTTCCATGAGGATCTAGAAGGAATTGATCGTTTGCGCTGTCTCGTCAATATATTTACCCGCATGCGCTTTATCGACGCTAACGGTCGGCTAGACTTTGCTGCCAAAGAAGGCTTGGAAAGTGCACCTGACGGGTTCACCCCTTGGTTTCAATACCCAAGAGCAGATGCGCTTCAACTGTTATTCGGCCACTGGGCGGCATTAGAGGGCCAAACCCCGAACGCCAAGATAAAGGTTGAAGCGCTGGATACTGGTTGCGTGTGGGGTGGGTCGTTAACCGCTCTCAATCTGGAATCGGGTGAGCGCATCAGCGTACCTAGCCGTCAGCCGAGACATTAAAACACGAAACATTAAAAAAGGGCGGTAGCCGTGTTTCAGGTGGATGCGAAAACCAAAGGACTCGATGTTTATCGTGTTGGCGGGGCAGTGCGCGATACGCTGTTAGGCTGGCCGGTAGTGGATAATGATTGGGTCGTCGTCGGTGCCACGCCAGAAACCATGCAACAGCGAGGCTTTAAACCAGTGGGGCGCGATTTTCCGGTATTCCTGCATCCTGATACCGCCGAAGAGTATGCGCTAGCACGCACTGAGAGAAAGTCTGGCCACGGTTATGGTGGCTTTGAAGTACACGCAAGTCCTGATGTGACCTTAGAAGAAGACCTTTCAAGACGTGATTTAACCATCAACGCGATTGCGCAGCGCTTTGATGGCGCGTTGACCGACCCCTTTAACGGTCAGCGGGATATTGAGCAGCGCCTATTACGCCATGTGTCCCCGGCATTTAGTGAAGATCCCTTGCGGGTACTTCGCACGGCACGCTTTCTTGCCCGTTATGCGCATTTAGGGTTTGCCATTGCGCCTGAAACCCTCGAGCTAATGCGAGATGTAAGTCGCAGTGGAGAGCTTAGCCATCTTGCTGCGGAGCGAGTGTGGGTCGAAACTGAAAAAGCGCTGAGTGAACCAAATCCTGACCGTTACTTTACAGCCTTAAATGATTGCGAGGCGCTGGCTGCTTGGTGGCCTGAGCTAACCGATGACGTTGTGCTGGCAAACGCGCTTGAGACGATGGCGCTTGAGACAGTTGCACAGGTGGCTATCGACAGCTCACTTCCACTGGCTCACTGGCGCTACGCGTTGTTGGTGTCGGTATTGAATGATGCTCAGCGTGATGCGCTGGCGATAAGATTGCGATTGCCTAATGCGGTGACGCAGCTGGCGCGCCATGTAGCGCTGAGTAGGGATATATTAGCCGAGCCGTTAAGTGATGAGCGCGTTCTGCACTGGCTGGAGCGTTTGGATGGTTGGCGTAAGCCCGCGCAGGTTGATGCACAGTTACAACTCATTAAGCGTTTAGCAGAGAATACGCTCGAACCGCTGAATCGGGCGTGGGAGGCTGCACAAAGCGTTGACCCTCAAGTGCTATTGCAAGCGGGTTATCGCGGTGCAGCTTTAGGTAAGGCGCTACGTGAACACCGCCAACAGGCAGTAGCAAGTGCGCTGATGGATACGCACTAAGGGCTAGCTATAGGCTTTGTTTAGCGAGCGGACACCGCCTTTGGCACAGGGTCTGCCTGGGAAACCCAGCGCCCACGCCAATGAAAGTCGATGGCCCATAAGCGTTGACTACCCAATTCAAAGCGCTGCCATAGCGCAGCGTAAGGCAAACCATAGATAGGGTGATACTGATCGGGTAGCAGCTCGGATAGCGGCTGTAGAACGAAGGCATTGTGCGTGATTTCCCCTCGGGGCAGGGCAACACCGTCAACAGTGCCGCAAATACCACCCACTGTGAGCAGGTCAATATCCAGTGCTCGAGGACTACACTTAAGCATATCGGGAGTGCGGCCATGGGCAATTTCGAGTTGCTTAGACCACGCCTGAAGCTCGCCCACCGACCAATCGCTATCAAAGGCAACCACAAGGTTGTAAAAGTTGCGATTATCGCTAAAGCCTACCGGCTCGCTTTCAAATATGCGCGATATTTGAAGGGGGCCAAACGTGTCTTCAAGCGCATCTAGGCACAGGCGGATATGAGTGTCCGGATCGATATTGCTGCCTAAACTGAGAGTAACCAAGCTCATGGAAGCGTGCCGCGGGTGATTTCAAGACCGACGCTAGCGGCTTGTGGAACGGCACCCGGTTTGCGTACGGTAAGGCGCAGCCAGATAATGGAAAACTCCTGCTGTAAGCACTCAGCTAGGCGCTCGGCAAATGTCTCGACGAGAGCAAATTGGTGCTCGTCGGCAAAGCGCTGAATTCGCTGGCAAATGGCTGCATAATCAAGCGTCAGGCTCAAATCATCTGCAGCGGCGGCGGGACGAATATCCGTTGCGAGCGATAAGTCCAAGCTCAAAGACTGAACAATAGTGCGCTCCCAGTCGTACACACCGATGACGGTATCTACTGCCAGCGCTTCGATCAAAATGCGATCCACAGCTATTCCTCTAGCGTCAACAAGCGGGGGATTGTACTTGAGGATAGCGCGAAACGACAGCTAGGTACTATCTAACGCTGGGTAGGAGCCAAGATGGTGAGCGGAATGATATGGATGGTGGTGGGCTACTTAAGCGGGAGCTGGTTAGCGGCGCTTAGCGTATGTCGGCTAGCAGGTGTTCCTGATCCGCGATATCGGGGTTCGTGTAACCCTGGGTTTTCGAACGTGCTACGCCTTTACGGGCCTCGTTTAGCAGTCGCCACGCTTTTACTAGATGCATTAAAAGGGGCACCTGCAGTGCTGGCAGCCAAATTGTTAGGGCTGCCTGTTTGGTTGCAAGGGGCGGTTGGATTTGCTGTTCTGCTAGGTCACAGCTATCCACTATGGCATAGGTTTCGCGGTGGTAAATCGGTTGCCAGTGCGTTTGGCGTGCTGTTGATATTGGTACCCAGCGTGGCACTGCTTAGCGCGGTGTGCTGGATGCTGCTGGCTTGGCGGCTACGCATGGCAGCGGCAGCATCGCTCGTTAGTGCATTCGTCGCGCCACTGGCTTGTGCGTGGCTAGCACCTGACTATGTTGTGGTCGTGAGTGGGTTCAGCCTATTGGTGCTTGCGCGCCATGGGTTAAATATTCGCCGCCTGCGCCGCGGAGAAGAGCCGCATCTGCGTCGTTAGTAAGGATCAAGTTGGCGTTAAGGTGTCCAATGGCCAGCGCGGTGTAGCCTTCATAATGCCGTTGTCATCATGCTCACCCGCCGCCAGTCGTTGGGCGCCGACATAAGCGATCATCGCGCCATTGTCGGTGCAGAAGCGCCCGCGCGGGTAGTAAGATCGCGCGTTGCGTTTCTCTGTTTCAACCGCGAGGCGTTCGCGCAGGCGTTGATTGGCACTAACGCCACCTGCCACCACTAAGCGCTTCAATCCGGTTTGATCCAGTGCGCGGCGACATTTGATAACCAGGGTGTCCACTACGGCTTCTTCAAATGCTCTCGCCACATCAGCCTTGGCCTGGGTGTCTAACTCGCCAGCAGTTTCTAATTGGCGAATAGCGGTCAGCGTGTGGGTTTTCAAGCCGGAGAAACTGAAGTCTAGGCCAGGGCGGTCGGTCATTGGCCGTGGGAAGCGGAAGCGTTTTGGGTTGCCCTGTTCAGCAAGTTTTGCAACGTGAGGGCCACCGGGGTAGGGGAGTCCGAGCATTTTGGCCGCTTTGTCGAAGGCCTCGCCCGCGGCATCATCAACGGATTCCCCGAGTAACTGGTAGTGTCCTAGGGCCTGTACTTCGACAAGTTGAGTGTGTCCGCCAGAGACCAATAAGGCTACGAAAGGGAAGTCAGGGGCGTCATCTTCCAGCATAGGGGCTAACAGGTGGCCTTCCATGTGGTGTACGCCAAGTACTGGGATGTTCAACGCACGTGCCATACCATGCGCTGTACTGGCACCCACCATGAGTGCACCGACTAACCCCGGGCCTGCAGTGTAGGCAATGCCGTCTAGGTCGCTACGCGTCAGCTTGGCGTCGTGCAATACTTGCGCGATCAGCGGCAACAGTTTGCGCGTATGGTCGCGAGAAGCGAGTTCAGGCACCACGCCGCCATACTCGGCATGCATGGCAATTTGACTATACAGCGCGTCGGCGAGCAGGCCGCGGCCTCCAGTGTGCGAAGTATCATAAATCGCGACGCCCGTTTCATCGCAAGACGTTTCAATGCCCAGTACGCGCATAGCTGAAGAACTCGTTGTAAGTTAAAAAGTTGCAGGTTAGAAACCAGTGCTGCTAATCAGTCGCCTAGTTTAGCATTCTCATGCTTAAGGCGCGTAAGCATTTGCAAAGATCGCCAACCACGACTAGACTACTGTGCGCTGTAAAACTGGGTCGTACACTGTATTCTAAAAGTGTACGTACTATTCGAACTCAAGACTCCTTAAGGTAGGTGAGTGCTTAATGCCTTCTGTAAAAGTACGTGATAACGAGCCGTTTGACGTCGCCCTGCGTCGCTTCAAGCGTTCTTGCGAAAAAGCCGGTGTTCTTTCTGAAGTACGCCGCCGCGAGCACTATGAGAAGCCGACTGCTGAGCGTAAACGCAAAGCGGCAGCTGCCGTAAAACGCCACGCCAAGAAAATTCAGCGTGAGCAAAAGCGTTTCGAACGGCTCTATTGATCCGTACCCGAGGGGGCCGGAGCAGTTAGCTGGCCATCTCAAGAGGGATGTCAAGCGGCCGCCACTAGGTGGCCGTTTGTTTTTTGTTTTGTTTCATCGCTGTTTATGGTGATCTGGCAATTTGCTTGATGACTCTAGGCAAGCGAACTAGCGCTTTGCGCGAGGATGCCCGCAGTTCATGGCAGGCCAAATTCCACAACGTTTTATCGATGACCTGTTAGGCCGCGTTGATGTGGTCGAGGTGGTTGGTGAGCGTGTGCAGCTTAAAAAGGCCGGGCGTAACTATTCTGGGCTATGTCCTTTCCATCAAGAGAAAACCCCATCGTTTACGGTTAGCGCTGATAAACAGTTTTATCACTGCTTTGGGTGTGGTGCCCACGGTAATGCGCTACGCTTTCTAATGGAATACGACAAACTACCCTTTCCCGATGCGGTTGAGCAGTTGGCTAGTCGTTTGGGGCTGGATGTTCCTCGTGAGGGTGCCGATGATCCGCGCGCCCAGCAGCGCGAAAAAAAGCGCAAAGAGGGCGTTAATCTTCTTGAACTTGCTGCCAGTTTTTATCGAGAACGGCTAAAAATGCAGGAAGGGCAGGGAGCGCAGCGCTATCTGCAAGGGCGCGGATTATCGCCAGATGTTGTCAGTACTTATGGTATTGGTTATGCGCCTGGTGGGTGGGAAGCCTTGAAGCAGCACTTGAGCGCGCGAGGTATTGGTGAGCCTGTACAAATAGAGTATGGCTTGCTAATTCACCGTGAAGACACGGGGCGGACGTATGACCGCTTTCGCGATCGAGTGATGTTTCCCATTCGGGATTTAAGGGGGCGCACCATCGCGTTTGGCGGTCGGGTAATGGGTGATGAACAGCCTAAATATCTGAATTCGCCCGAAACGCCTGTCTTTCACAAAGGACGTGAGCTGTACGGGTTGTATGAGGCTCGCCAAGCGTCAAGCAAGCTTGAGCAGCTCGTCATCGTTGAAGGTTACATGGATGTCGTGGCGCTGGCGCAGTACGGTATCAACAACGCTGTCGCAACCTTAGGGACGGCTACAACAGAAGACCACCTAAGCCGACTATTTCGTTTAGTCAGCCGTGTGGTGTTTTGCTTTGATGGTGACCGTGCAGGGCGTCAAGCGGCCAGCCGTGCGTTGGAAACCGCCTTGCCGCAGATGATTGACGGTCGTGAAGCGCGCTTCCTGTTTCTGCCGGAAGGTGACGACCCGGATACGCTAGTACGCCGTGAAGGTAGCGATGCATTTCAAGATCGCGTTACCTGTGCGATGCCGCTATCTGAGTTTCTTTTTGAGCAGGCAGCGCAGGGGCGTGACTTGAATACCGTGGAAGGGCGAGAGCGGTTTGCAAGTCAGGTGCTTGAGGCATTGAACAAAGTGCCTGAAGGCATGCTCAAATCGTTACTGTTGGAGGCGTTAGCTAAGCGCAGTGGGTTGGCACAATCGCAACTGAAAACGCTGCTTGATAAGCGCGCTGCCGCCAGTGCGCAAAAAGAGGCACAGAAAGCGCCTTCGCAGGAAGCCGTGCACTGGGAGCCGCTTGAGTCGCCCGACATGATGCCGTTTGAGCATCATGAGGAGCAACTGGTCAGCGCAAAGCCTGCTGGTAAAAAGGCACAAAAGGGGCGCGCTCAGTCGCCTCGCCCGCAAGTGCTTTCAACCGTTGCGCGTATTGTGCAGCTACTGCTGCATGAGCCTGGTTTAGTGACGTCGCTGCCGGATTCCCTGGATTGGTTGCCGGAGAGTGAAGAAGCACCGCTATGCCGTGACTTGATTGAGTTGCTACGTGCCGGGCGTTATCGCAGCCCGCAAGTGGTGTTGGCGCACTTTCAGGGGAGCCAAGAAGGTCAGGTCTTGGCTGAGTTGGCGTCACGGGAGTTGCTGATTCCCAAGGGAACCCGGGAGACTGAGCTGACAGGGTTGGTTGAACATCTAATAGAGGTTCAGCGCAAGCGATCGCCTCAGGAAGAGTATCAGGCGTTGCTGGATTTAGAGCGTTCTGGGCAAAAGCTAGATAAAGCGCAGCGGCAACGTTTGGCAAGCTTAATGATGGAGCTTGTTCAACGACATTAAGTCGGCTTTGCGGCGTTTGTCTTTGAATGAGTAGAGTTTGGAATGAGTAGAGTTTGAGGCGCTAGGGTTGAATTTCCCTAACGTTGGCACCAAATAAAGGGTCAGTCGCCAGGCGCTGGCCTAACCGAACAACCTAACACACCTGAATGACCGCGCAAATACGTTTCGCTGGAAAAATTCCTGCTATTTACGCTATACTGTTCGGCTTGTTGAGTTTAATCGATTCAGCGCCCCAGGTGTTTCATTCTTCTTCGTCGAGATAGGGTTTCTATGGCTGGAAATGCGCAGCAGCAGTCACGTCTGAAGGAGTTGATCGCGCGCGGCAAGGAACAGGGCTACCTGACCTATGCCGAGGTCAACGACCATCTACCCGAGGATATCGCCGACCCGGATCAAGTGGAAGACATCATTGGCATGATCAACGACATGGGTATTAGTGTCGTTGAAGAAGCGCCAGATGAAGACACTTTGATGATGTCGGATCACTCCACGGACGAGTCCGCTGCGGAAGAGGCCGTCGCGGCACTCGCCGCCGTGGAAAGCGACGTCGGTCGCACTACCGACCCTGTGCGCATGTACATGCGTGAGATGGGTACGGTTGAACTTCTAACCCGCGAAGGTGAGATCGAAATCGCCAAGCGGATAGAAGAGGGCACGCGGGAAGTGATGTCAGCGCTGGCGTATTTGCCTGGCGCTGTTGCTTCTATCCTGGATGCTTACGATGCCACGCAGGATGAAGAAGCGCCTGGTCGCTTGTCTGATCTGTTCTCTGGCTTTATCGACCCCGACGAGGGGATTCCTGGCGTTGCAGAAGCCGAAGTGCCCGAGCCTGAGCCGGAAGCCGAGTTGAGCGATGATGAAGATCTCGACAGCGACGGTGACGACGAAGACGACGACAGCACGGCCAGCGAAGGCGGCCCTGATCCGGAAGAAGCGAAAGCTCGTTTCGAACAAATCCGTGAACAGAACGCCGCTGTTGAAGCTGCGTTGGCGAAATATGGGCGTGGTAGCGCTGAGCTTAAAAGTGAGCAATCGCGTTTAGCCGAGCTGTTTTCGCCGATTAAGCTGGTGCCGAAGCATTTTGAGCGTCTGGTTGGCCAAGTACGTATTAGCGTTGAGCAGGTGCGTGCCCAAGAAAAAGCGGTTATGCAGCTGTGCGTGAAGAAAGCTAAAGTACCGCGCAAAACCTTCATTAAGTCGTTCCCTGGGTACGAGTCTAATCCAAAATGGTTGGACACCTTCCAGGAAGCGCAGCCCAAGTATGCTGACCGTCTTGAGCCACTGCGCGCCGATATTGCTCGTTCGCAGCGCAAAATTGCCTTTGAAGAAGACATGGTGCAGCTCACCGTGGCCGACCTCAAAGAAGTTAACCGCAAGCTCTCTATCGGCGAGGCGAAAGCACGTCGTGCTAAGAAAGAGATGGTTGAGGCTAACCTGCGTTTGGTAATTTCGATTGCGAAGAAATACACCAACCGTGGCCTGCAGTTCCTGGATCTAATCCAAGAAGGCAACATTGGTTTGATGAAAGCGGTTGATAAGTTCGAATATCGCCGCGGTTACAAATTCTCGACCTATGCCACATGGTGGATTCGTCAGGCGATTACGCGTTCTATCGCTGACCAGGCACGCACCATCCGTATTCCGGTGCACATGATCGAGACGATCAATAAGCTCAATCGTGTTTCTCGTCAGATGCTGCAGGAAATGGGCCGCGAGCCAACGCCGGAAGAGCTGGGCGAACGTCTGGAAATGCCGGAAGACAAAGTACGCAAGGTGCTAAAAATTGCCAAAGAGCCGATCTCTATGGAGACGCCGATTGGTGATGACGACGATTCGCACTTAGGTGACTTTATCGAAGACGGCACTATGCTGTTGCCGATTGATATGGCCACCGGCGAAGGCTTGATCGAAGCAACGCGTAACGTCCTTGGCGGCTTAACCGCACGTGAAGCGAAAGTACTACGCATGCGTTTCGGTATCGATATGAATACCGATCACACGCTAGAAGAAGTGGGTAAGCAGTTTGACGTTACTCGCGAGCGGATTCGTCAGATCGAAGCAAAGGCGCTGCGCAAGCTACGCCACCCCAGCCGCTCTGAGCCGCTGCGCTCGTTCCTTGATGAGTGATTTGTAGGCTGTGGTAAGTGGTATGTAGTAAATAGAAAGTGGTGAACTGATAGTCGTCACCATGAACAAAAAGCCCGCCGTTCTGTGAACGGCGGGCTTTTTGATTTTGTCGTTACGGCACTATTCTTTAGATCAAAGGCTTACTGGGAGGCGATACGCGCTTTGTAAATGCGCCGAGCAATCAGCAGAAGCTCAATCATGGCAAATAGAATCAGGCTGTAGCCTAAAAGCTCAATAGCTTCCTCTGCGACATCTTTGAACTCGCGAATATAAGTGTCTTGCATGACGGCTCGCCAGAAGTCTTGGCGACCATAAAGGCGGGAAAAAATGTAGGTGACGAGAACACCGGCAGTGAACAGCCCAAATGCGAACGTGTTGCTATAATGAGAGAATTCCTCAATAAATCGACGTCGCTGCACGACTACCCAGGCAAGGCTAGGGATGACAATGAGCGCTACCAGCACTTTCCAAGTATTTTCTGCAACATAGTAATCAAAAAAGTAATCCTGTTCGCGTACCAGTGATGCAGCGTAAGCGTTCATTCCAGGACGTAGTTGACTTACTTCACGTT